>DASYXE010000533.1:0-1670 GCA_035935375.1 Gemmatimonadaceae bacterium
TCTTCCAGCGGCTGCTCACCGCCAACGGCGTCGGTCCCGCGCTGGCCATCGGCCTCCTCTCGGCGTTGTCGGCCGAACGATTGGTGCGCGCGATTCAGGAAAAAGATCTGGCCACGCTGCAAGGCGTGCCGCGCGTGGGTCGCAAGAAAGCCGAGCGTCTGGTGGTCGACCTGGCCGACAAGTTGGACGATGTGATGGCGGCCGGTGACGGCGCGGCGCGCCCGGCGAGTGCAGCGGCGGACGACGCGATGCGGGCGCTCGTGTCGCTCGGCTACAACAACGGCGAGGCCGAGAAGGCTGTGCGCCGCGTGGTCGAGGCCGATGGCCGCGGACTCACGGCGTCCGAGCTCATTCGAGCGGCATTGGCGCGGATGTCGGGCTGAGGGCGGACAAGGCCGGACAGAAGGCGGACAAGGCCGGACACGATCTGCCCAACAACCGGTCCGGTTTTGTCGGGCATTGTCCGGCCTGTCCGTCTGGTGTCTAGCAGGAGTCCCGTCCGCCTTCTAAGATGAGCGCACCCATCGCACCGGAGCTCGGGATCGCATGATCGCCCAACGAGCCACGACGTTCACGGAGTCCGTGATTCGCGAGATGACGCGGATCGCGCAGCAGCACGGCGCGATCAACCTCGCGCAGGGGTTCCCCGATTTCCCGATGCCCGCGCCGATGAAGGACGCGGCGTGCGCGGCCGTGCAGGGCGACATCAATCAGTACGCGATCACGTGGGGCGCGCCGGCGCTGCGGCTCGCCATCGCCGAGAAGTACCGCCGCTGGTACGGGATGGAAGTGGATCCGGATCGCGACATCACCGTGACGTGCGGCGCGACCGAGGCGATGGCGTCGACGTTTCTTGCGTTAGTCAATCCGGGCGACGAAGTGATCGTGCTCGAGCCGTTCTACGAGAACTACGGACCGGATGCGATTCTCGCCGACGCGAAACCCGTGTTCGTGCCGCTCGAGGCACCGAAGTGGACGCTCGACCCGGATCGGCTGCGCGCGGCGTTCGGGCCGCGCACCAAGGCGATCATCGTCAACACGCCGCACAATCCGTCGGGTCGCGTCCTGTCGCGCGACGAGCTGGCGCTCATCGCCGAGCTGTGCCAGGCGCACAATGCGTGGGCGTTCACGGACGAGATCTACGAGCACATCCGCTACGCCGGCGCGCACCACGCCCTGGCGACGTGGCCGGGGATGCGCGAGCGCACGGTGACGATCTCCGGACTCTCGAAGACGTTCAGCTGCACTGGGTGGCGGTTGGGCTACGCGATCGCGCCGGCCGCGGCGTCCACGGCTATCCGCACGGTGCACGACTTCCTCACGGTGGGCGCGCCGGCGCCGCTGCAAGCGGCGGCGGCCGTGGGGATGGCGTTCGACGCCGATTACTACAATCACCTCGCGCGCGACTACCGCGAGCGGCGCGACCTCTTGTGCTCGGCGTTAGGCGAAGCGGGGTTCACGTATACGGCGCCGGAGGGCGCGTACTACGTGCTCGCGGATTTCTCGGCGCTGAGCGACCAGGACGACGACGCCTTCGCGAAGTGGATGACGCGCGAGATCGGCGTGGCGACGGTGCCGGGGTCGAGCTTCTACCACGACCCTGCGTTAGGCCGGTCGCTGGTCCGGTTCGCGTTCTGCAAGAAGCGGCAGACGCTCGAGGCGGCGGCGGA
>DASYXE010000534.1:0-4603 GCA_035935375.1 Gemmatimonadaceae bacterium
GGGAAGCGGCGGCGACGCCGCCTGAGGGGTGGACGGACATCAGTTGTCCCTGGGTGGAGAGTCTCGAATCGCCGAGGCTCGCGCGCATGGCACTCACGGCGTGCAGACCATTGATGGTGTTCCACCCCTCAGGCGGCGTCGCCGCCGCTTCCCTCAGCGCAGCGCTTCCCCAAGCGAGCGCCAGCGAGCGCTTCCCCATTCCCTGACCACTCTCATAATTTCTGATGCACCTCGCTAGTCCCGCCCCGAGCGCTGCATCATCCCGCCGCGCCACCCGAATCCGCGGCCCGGTCCACGGCCGCGCCGCATCCGGTTCCGGCGCGCCATCGCGAGACGCATCGCCACGTGCCGCTGGTCGGTGGTCAGCACCGAGTCCGCGGCGCTCGTCGCACGCCAGCGAATGGTGCGCAGCGAATCCATGAGCGTCGCCAGGTTGTCACGCTGCTGCGGCGACAGCTGCGGGCGCTGCTGGGGCGCCTGCCCCTGGCTCTCTCCCTCCTGACGCGGGAACATCGCGCGGATCTGATCCGCCACCGCGCGCGTTTGTTTGAGCGTCGACTGGTGCAGCGCGATGAGCTGGTTCACCTGCGCACCGCTCAATTGCAGCATCGACTGCTCGTCCAACAGGCGCGCCGCCGGATCGGACATCATGCCCATCAGCATCGACCGTCCGCGCATGCGCCGGCCAGCGCCGAAGCCGCGGCGCATGGGCGCGCGTCCCTGCGCGCCTAGCCCCTGCGGTGACGCGGCCTGCGTAAAAAGAGCCCCGGCATCGATCGATGCCGCGAACCCGAGACACAGCGTAGCGAGTGCAGCGCGGTGCATGCTCCGGAGAACCGACCGACCGAACGCGGACGTGCCTGACACGGGAATCCCCCAATCGCGAGAACGCGCGGGTCGTGTGGGCCGGTCTCGTTCAGGAAAACCGGTGCGCGCCTGGACACCCGCGCGGAGCCAGGGAGCGCTACTTGAAGTACCGCTCTGAGACTCCCGTTGTTTGGTGATTCGCATTTACTGTGATTGTTCCGCCTCGCACCGGCCAGCGGAGCCGTTGGGCGAGACCCGCCGCCGCGAACGTGCGCTGAATCGTGTCGCGACCCTCGGAAAAATGCGCCCAGTCCTCGAAGTGAGCCGGGACGATCGTAGCGCCGCGACACGCGCGGGCGAATTGCACGCCGTCTTCAGCCGTCATGGTAATCGCCGCGGCGCCGGTTGCAGCCACGCGCGCGGCACCCATGAACAACACCGCGACGCCGATGTCGTAGCGCTTCACAACGTCGGCAACGCCGTCGAACCACACCGTGTCGCCTGACACATAGACCGCCGGCGTGGTGTCGCCCTGCGTGAGCACGAAGCCAGTGACGGGACCGCGATCACCGCCAACCGGGCCGTGACGCCCGGGGGTCGAGGTGATGCGCAAGGTTCCGCCATCGGGGGACGCGAGATCCGTCGACTCCCACGGCTCGAGTCCGATGGCGCCGCCGCCCAGACGGCTCGCGCCTAACGGAGTCGTGAGCACCGTGTGCACGGAGGCGATCAGCGCGCGACCGGCGCGGTCGAGGTTGTCGAAGTGATGGTCGTGGCTCAACAACACCGCATCGACGGGACCGACGGACGCGACATCGAGTGCGGGACCGCGAAGCTTGGTGAGCGTGCTCGTGGCACCCTCGTACACGCCGCCCGCGTCGAACGTCGGATCGGTGAGCAACCGGAGGCCGACGACATCGAGGCGAACGGTCGGGCCGCCGATATAGGTTACGCCAATGTGGTCAAAGGATGATGACATGGGTCGCGACACTCCCCGCGGTGACACTACTGCAACGTGCCCGGGCCGCCGGCCGTTCCGCAGTCGCACGCTCGCGATGGCGCGATGATCGTTCGCCGGGCAGACGCAATCGTGCTGCTGATTTCGCAGCCCGACCACGCGGCGCTCGCCGCGCGCATCATGCGACGTTGGACCGACGCCGAGCTCGCGCAGTCGCCGCGCCGCGACGAGATCCTCTACGCCGTCGAGCATCATGACGATGGATGGCTCGAGGTCGATCGCGCGCCGATCGTCGATGACCGGACGGGCGAGCTGCTCGACTTCATCACCGCGCCCGTGGCGGTGCGCCGCGGCATCTGGCCGCGCGGCGTCGCGCTGCTCGCATCCAGACCGTACGCCGCCGCGCTGGTCGCCCAACACGCGGTGCACGTCTATCGCCGCTATCGCGAGGACGACACGTGGGCGCCGTTCTTCACCGAGATGGAATCGTTGCGCGCGCACAACCTGCGTGCCGCAGCGCCGGCCACGCTCGATATGCTGGTCTCGGAGTATCGCTGGCTGCGCACCGGCGACATTCTTTCGCTGGCGTTCTGCAACGGATGGACGGACGCGCAGCACGACGAGCGCGGCGGATCGGCACGACTCACAGGGGATCGCCTGGTGCTCACACCGGATCCGTTCGGCCGCGGCGAAGTACCGCTGGCGGTACCGGCGCGGGAGGTATCGGCCGCGCCATTCCCGTCGGCGGCGGCGGCCGCTCACGCCTACCGAAACGCGCCGGCGACGACTCTCACGGGAGTCGCCGCCGGCGCCTAACGCAATGATATAGACGGGGAGGACGCCGCGATGATGTCCGCGAACACGAATCCATCGCGCGCGACCACGACGCCCGTCTCGACCTCGATGGGCCGCTCGAACGCGGGTGCGTCGTACACGAACGTGTGAAACTCGCCGTTTTCGCCGCACGGATCCGCGGTTGGCGGAAGGTCGGCTAACAAGGTCGAGTCGAAGTCGCGGCCCGCCAATGTGCGCGGCACGCGCGCCGGATCGACACACGTGATGCGCGCCTTCACGCCCGTCGCGATCATCTCGCGAGCCAGAGCAGCCGTGGGCAGTCCCCAGATCGGGAACATCGGCTCGAGACCCGTTCCAGCGAGTTGCCGCTCGCGATACGCGCGAATGTCCTCGAGGAAGAGATCGCCGAACGCGACGGCCTGGACTCCGTTAGCAACAGCCCGCTCGCACACGGCCCGCATGCGCGACTCGTAGTCGTCGTTGGAGCACGGCCACGGGAGCTCTACTTCCCACAGCGGAAGGCGCGTGCGCTCTGCTTGTGCGCGCACCAGGTCACGACGCACGGCGTGCATTGCGACGCGATCGGCGGCCGAATTGAACGTCGTGAGCAACGCGGTGACGTCCACATCCGCGCGTTGACGGAGAACGTGCAGGGACCAGGCGCTGTCCTTCCCGCTGCTCCAGGAGAGCAGGACCTGCTTCACGACCCGTCGCGATCCAGCCAGCGCCACCACGTCCCGTGTGATGGTTCGCCGACGCACACGCCATGAAGCATCTCGGCCACCATCTCGGCCGTGCGCGACACCGTCATCCCGGAGCGATTGAAGAACCGATTGCCATCGGCGATCGCGACCGACCGGTCCCGCACGGCGCGCAGCTCGCGCCAACCCGGATACGACTCGAGCACCTCGCGTTCGGCGAGCGCGCGCTCGAGCGGGAACCCGCACGGCGCGACGATCACGACGTCCGGATCGGCGGCGCGGACACAGTCGAACGTCGTCGCGGCCGAGTAGTCGCCGGGATGGGCGAGGAGCGGCGTGCCGCCGGCGGCGCTGACGACTTCCGGCATCCAATTGCCCATGACGAACAACGGATCCGTCCACTCCAACAGCGCCACGTTAGGCCGAGTGCGATGCGCGGTGGCGGCGCGCACGGCGTCGAAGCGCGCGCGTTCGGCCGCGACGACGGCGCGTCCACGCTCGGCGAGCCCGAGGCGCTCGGCGACGGCCATGATGCTGCCCGCGATGTCGTCGAGCGAGAAGGCGGAGAGCGCGACCATCTGCCGAGGGTCGAGGCACGCGCCGTCGCGCGTCACGTCGTTAGGCGTGACGGCGCACACCTCGCAATGCGTCTGCGCGATCACGACGTCGGGCTGGAGCTCGCGGATGAGGTCGGTATGGATATGGTAGAGGGGCTCGCCGGCGTGCATGCGGCGCCGCACTTCCGCGTCGATCTGGCGGCTGGACACGGAGACATCGAACGCCGGCGAGCTGCACGCCGGCAGCGCGCGCACCCACTCGGGGTTGTCGCATTCGTGTGAGCGGCCCACCAGCATGTCGCCGGCGTCGAGCGCACAGACGATTTCGGTTCCGCTGGCCAGCAGTGAAACGACCCGCACCGTCACCCTCGCATGTCATCGAGTCTCTGATGGCAAACTATCGCCGCCATTTGGCGCTCGGCAGTGCGCGAGCGGTTCGGACATATGATCGGATTCCCGCTCGTTGCACGCATAGCGGTATAGACCGAAGTGTCTGCCATCGACCCGCCTCATCGCCCGGAGGATCGCCATGCGCCGCCCATCACGCCTCACGTCTCTGTTTACTGCCGCACTCGTCGCCGGGGCGCTCACGGCGTGCTCGGGCAGCTCGCTCGACGGTAAGTATTACAACAGAGCGAGCGGCGAATTCGCCATGGAGTTGTCGCACGGGAAAGTGCTGGCAATGCAAGGGCAGCCCGCCAGCCAGATGACGTACGAGGTCAAGGCTGACAGCCTGATCCTGCACGACCCCCAGCACGGGTTGGCCGATCAGATGACGTTTCACA
>DASYXE010000535.1:0-1585 GCA_035935375.1 Gemmatimonadaceae bacterium
AGCTGCCACCCGCAGTCGCAGCGCATCGAGCCGAACACGTCTCCCGTTAGGCACTTGGAGTGCATGCGCACCAGCACGTGGTCGCCGTCGTGCACGTCGCCGAACACGAGCGCGATGTGCTCGTGTTGGTCGACGTCATTATGGTAGCCGACGATCTTCCAGTCGCCCCATTCGGTGGGCAGCCGCGCTTCCGCCACCCGGTGCACCAGCCGCTCGGTCTTGAGCCGGTGCGCCACCACCTCGGCCACCGTGATGAACGTCAGGCCATGGCGCTGGGCGAACTGCTCGAGCTCGGGACGGCGCGCGGGCTGTCCATCCTCGTCGCGCAGGATCTCGCAGATCACGCCGGCGGGGTACAACCCCGCGCGCCGCGCGAGATCGATGGCCGCCTCGGTGTGCCCAACGCGCTGGAGCACGCCGCCGTCGCGCGCGCGGAGCGGCTGGATGTGCCCGCCGTAGTGGAGATCGGCCGGCAGCGACGCGGGGTCGACCGCCACCTGAATGGTGCGCGCGCGATCCTGGGCCGAGATGCCCGTGGTGATGCCGAACCGCGGCGCCGCATCGATGCTCTGCGTGTACGCCGTGCGGTAGGCGTCAATGTTGTTCTCACTGACTAACGTCAAGCCGAGCTGGTCGCAGCGTTCGCCGGTGAGCGCGAGGCAGATGAGACCGCTCGCGCGCTTGGCCATGAACGTGATGATCTCGGGCGTCACCAGTTGGGCGGCGCAGATGAGGTCGCCCTCGTTCTCGCGATCTTCATCGTCGGCCACGATGATCATGCGGCCGGCCGCGATGTCGGCGATGGCCTGTTCGACGGTTCCGAATGGCATGGTCAGTGTACCGCCGGGACGATGGGCACGAGGAGCCGTTGCACGTATTTGGCGATGACATCCACTTCCACGTGCACGCGCTGCCCGAGCTCGAGCAGGCCCAACGTGGTGTGATGCAGCGTATACGGGATGAGGGACACCTGCACGCTTTCGGGCGTGGGGAGCTCGTTCACCGTGAGACTCACGCCGTCGATGGCGATCGACCCGTGGAACACGGTGAGGTCGGCCAGCTCCCGCGGGAGACGCACGTCGACGACCAGCGCATCGTCCCGCTTCACCTTCGAATACACGATTCCCGTATTGTCCACGTGCCCCTGCACCAGGTGCCCGCCTAACCGATCGCCGGCCCGCACCGCCCGCTCGAGGTTCACGCGCGTACCCATGCGCCAGTCGGCCACGTTCGTGCGGTCGAGCGTGGTCACCACCGCGGCCACCGTGAACCAACCCGGCCCGTACTCGCGAACCGTTAGGCACGCACCGTTGAGCGCGATGCTCTCGCCGGCCGCGAGGTCAGCGTAGGAGCAGCGCACGCGCAGCTCGCGGCCCGCGGGGGCGTCTGCTACGCGCTCGATGGTGCCGATGTCGTCTATGATGCCTGTGAACATGAAGTGAATCGGGCGACAACTGCATGAAAGGATAACAAAAGGGAAACAAGGGATGACGAAAGTGATCGTTCTGCGCGGGGGATAGTGCGTGCCTCGCGGATAGAAATGCCGTTTGCTGTTGTTAAAAAAAAAGGCGTCCTTTTTCTCATG
>DASYXE010000536.1:0-2988 GCA_035935375.1 Gemmatimonadaceae bacterium
AGCTACTGATAATCCTACCTTTCCGACCGCTGGAGGATTAGGCTGCTAGCATGGACACGACCGCACACCCAACGGGTGATATCGGCGTTGCCTTCTTCGGCACCGCGATTGGCGAGTGCGCCATCGCGTGGAATGACAAGGCGATCGCCGGGGTGCAGCTCCCCGAGCGCACGCCGCGCGCGACGCGTGCCCGCATGTCGAGACGCTTCCCGGGCGCCCGCGAGCTCGCGCCGCCGTCGGACGTCCGTGCAGCGATGGACGGGATGATCGCGTTGCTCGCCGGGGAGGCGCGCGACCTGTCCGGCGTTGCGTTGGACATGCGCGACGTGCCGGCGTTCAACCAGCGTGTGTACGAGATCGCGCGCACGGTCGCGCCGGGCGCGACGATCACCTATGGCGAGCTCGCGGCGAAACTCGGCGACCCGGGGGCGGCCCGCGACGTCGGCCGAGCGTTAGGCGAGAATCCCTTCCCGATCGTCGTGCCCTGCCACCGCGTGCTCGCCGCGGGCGGACGCACCGGCGGATTCTCCGGCGGCGCGGGCGTCGCCACCAAGCTGCGCATGCTCGCGATCGAACGCTCGCCCGGTCCGTTGTTCGACCAACCCGCCGTGCCATGACAGGATCGCTGGACATGCCGGACGACCGGAGCCGCGCATCCGCCTCGCCTAACGACGCCTATCACCGCTGCGGATTCCCCGACCGCGCGCAGGCCGCCGCGTTCGTGGCCGCGCTGTCGCGATTCGTGCGCGGCCCGCGCGGGGCGCCGTACCGCGACGCGACGCGTGGGGCCGTCATCTGGTCGCGCACACGCGATGACTCCGAGGCCGTCGACCTCTATCTGAGCGACGCGGCACTCCGCGCGACAGTCGAGGCGTTCGGCGGGCCCGCCGTGCTCGAGACCGTCGATCGCGCCGCACTCCCGCCGGAGTGCGCGCTCCTGTTCACGAGCACCTCGCCCGCGTGGGGCCTGGAGCAGGCCGACGAACAGCTGCGCGGCGACACGCACGAGTGACGTCGCCGCTCGACGGCACCGGCGCTGACCTCGCGCCGCACCATAAACCGGCGCTCACGGCCGCATGGCTCGACCTCGCCATGCTCAACTACGCGGTCTCGCCGGACGCATTGCGCCCCTATGTGCCGCGCGGCACCGAGCTCGATGACTTCGCCGGCACGACGTACGCGAGTGTTGTCGGGTTCCGCTTCGCGTCCACGCGCGTGTTCGGTGTGCGCATCCCAGGCCACGTCGACTTCGATGAGGTGAACCTGCGCATCTACGTCCGGCGATTGGCGCCTGACGGATGGCGGCGCGGCGTGGTGTTCATCCGCGAGCTCGTGCCGCGCCGCGCCATCGCGTGGGCCGCGCGCGTGTGGTACAACGAGCCGTATCAAACGCTGCCCATGCGCCACACGGTGGTGCGGCGCGACGATGGCTGGCCCACGTCGGCACGCTACGAATGGCGCCGGCGCAACAGATGGGACGGGCTGTCGGTCCGAATCGACGCGGATCCGGTCGCGCTCGTCTCCGGTTCCGAGGAAGCGTTCATCGCCGAGCACTATTGGGGCTACACACGCCAGCGCGATGGATCGACCATCGAGTATCGCGTCTCCCATCCGCGATGGCGGTCGGCGCCGGCGCGCGACGCCCGGCTCGATGCGGATGTGGGGGCGCTCTATGGCGCGCCGTTCGACGCGCTCCTGGCCGGCGAGCCGAGGTCGGCGTTCATGGCCGACGGGTCTGCCGTGACGGTGTACCGTCCCGTGAAGCTGCCGCCCTCGCGGTCACGGCCTACTGCCTAACGCTAGGCGGAGTCGGCCGGCCCATCCTCGGTGGTGGTGTGCTGCTCCTCCACCTTGAACGCCGCGACGTCGAGGGCCTGCCGGATCTGCCCCACGAACTCGCGCATGGCACGCACGCGGAGCAGGTCGTTGCCGCCTCGGCCTAACGTAAGGATCATGGTCGATACCTGGTCGGCGATGACCCCGAACTGTCCCTTGAGCTGGCCCTGCAGCGGCGAGGCGATGCGCTTGATCTGCTGCGGAATCACGCCCGCCCCGCGCTGGTTCTTGACTTCGATCGCCATGCGCTCGACGTGCCCGTGAATCGTCTGCATCGTCGACTGCGCTTCTTCGATCGTCTTGAGTTTTTGAATCCCCGCACCGTCCAGCTTGCTGACTGCCATCGCCATCCTCCGGGTTCACGCCGCGCCGCCGACCAACGAGAGCAGACGATCGGCCGGCGGCGCGGGGAACTCAGTGGACGCGGAGCACGACGTCTCGCGTCACCGGCGGTGGTCCAGGCGCCGGTCCCGGTACCGGTGGATCGCCGAACCGCAGCGTGTACGTGCCGGCTGCGGGCGCGGTGAAGTCGAAATCGTAGATCTCACCCGGCTCGAAGTAGATCGTCGCCGGCCGCGTCACCGCCTGACTCGCCGGGAGATCGGCGCCGTCCTTGGCGACGGCGCGCCACGTGAGCACCGAGTCGCCGGAACGAAGGGAGAACTGGAGCGGCGAGTCGCCTCGAATGTTGATCAGGCGCAACCGATAGTGGTGGCCGGCTTGCATGTCCATCGGGGGAGGCGCCGTGTCGCCATTCATGGTGGCGGGCGCGAATGGCCCTCGAATCACGTTGGTCGTCGGCCCGTCATCGCCGAAGATCCAGACTTTATCGGCGTCGGTAGTGAGCGCGTGGGTGCTGTCGACCACGACCAGCGCCCCGTACAATCCGGATGGAATCTGATGAAACTCGTTGAAGTGGGAGTGATACATGAACGTGCCCGCGCGCGGCGGTGTGAAATGCACGGTCAGCGAATCGCCGGGTGGAATGGCTTGCATCAGGTTGTGCTCGGCCCCACTCCATCCCGGGACGCCGTCGGCATAACTGTCCTCGAGCTCGATGCCGTGCCAGTGCACCGCCGCATGATCCTGCGACTGGTTCACGATGGTCACGGCGACGGGTTGGCCGCGCTGGAGCACCAGCGTCGGACCGGG
>DASYXE010000537.1:0-7683 GCA_035935375.1 Gemmatimonadaceae bacterium
GGCGCCGACGCGGACATCACGATCTATTCGCGCGATGCGAACATCGCCGCCATGTTCGCCACGCCACGGTACGTGATCAAAGGCGGCGTGCTGGTGGTCGAGGAGGGCCAGTTGCGACGGGCGCCGCCGACGCATCGCCTCCACGTCCGGCCGCCGCACGACGACGCGGTCCTGCGCGACCTGTCGGCCTGGTTCGACCGCTACGGGACGATCGCGCTCGCCAACTATCCGGTCGCGCCGCCTCGCGACGCGCCCGTTCCCGTGGGCGCGGGCGCCTGACGTGCGCATTCGCGGCGTGGCGATCGACGACACCTTCGCCGAAGCCTTCGGCATGCGCGCGGCGCGCGTGATCATCACGGCGCGCGACGCGCGGTGGGCCACCGAAGCCGCCCGCTCGATGACGGGCTTCGCGACGTCGGTCATCGCGTGCAAGGTGGAAGCGGGCATCGAGCGCGCGCTGTCTCCGTCGGAGACGCCCGACGGCCGTCCCGGAGTGAGCGTCCTGCTCTTCACGATGGATTCGGACGGTCTCGCCAAGCGGCTCATCGAGCGCATCGGCCAGACCGTGCTCACGTGCGTCACCACGGCTTGCTTCGACGGTCTGCCTGACGCTGCCGACCGCATGCCGGTCGGCCGGTCGCTGCGCGTGTTCGGTGACGGCTTCCAGCGGAGCAAGGTGATCGGCGGCGAGCGATACTGGCGCATCCCGGTCATGGAAGGCGAGTTCCTGGTGCAGGAGACGTTCGGCCGCGTGAAGGGCGTGGGCGGCGGCAACTTTCTCATCCTCGGCGAGAGCGACGCGGCCGCGCTCGATGCCGCCGAAGCCGCGGTGGATGCCATGCGCGGCATGGCGGGCGTCGTGCTGCCGTTCCCGGGCGGCATCGTGCGCAGCGGCAGCAAAGTGGGCGGCAAGCGCTACGCCGCCATGGTCGCGACGACCAACGACGCGTTCGCCCCGACGGTGCGCTCGCTCACCGCGTCCTCGCTGCCTAACGGAGTGAACGCGGCCCTCGAGATCGTGCTCGACGGCATCGACGAGCCATCGATTGCGGCGGCCATGCGCGCCGGCATTGACGCCGCCTGCCGCGCGGGCGTCCACCGCATCTCCGCGGGCAACTACGGCGGCAAGCTCGGGCCCTACCACTTTCACTTGCGCCGGATCATGGACGCGAGCGCGACCGCATGAGCGACGCCGTCACGCTCACGCAGCGCAGCGCGATTTCGCGCCGCCTCGAGGCCGAGTGCATCACGCCCGATGCCTTCGCGACGCTGGACGAGGCGGCCATCGCGCGGCTCCCGCTGTGGGACGGGCCGCAGACCGTTCCGTTAGGCGATGTCTTTCAGGTGCGCGGCGGCGCATCGGCGCGGGTGCGCGTCGCCGGCGATCTCGGGATGGTCGACGCGCTGGGCGCCGGCATGACGGCCGGCGCGCTGCACATCGAGGGCTCGGTGGGACGCTACGCCGGCACGCGCATGGCCGGGGGCGAGCTCCGCGTCACCGGCGACGCCGCGTACGGCGCCGGCCTCGAGATGTCCGGCGGCCTCCTCGACATCACCGGCAACGCCGGCGATCGGTTAGGCGCGGGACGCCTCGCCGCCGCCCGCGGGATGACGGGGGGCGAGATCATCGTGCGCGGCAACGCCGGCGCCGAGATCGGCGCCACCATGCGACGCGGCACCGTGGTCGTCGCCGGCAGCGCGGGACCGCGCGCCGGCATCGGTATGATCGCCGGCAACGTCATCGTGTTTGGCAGTGCAGGGGAGGATCCGGGCCGCTTCAACAAGCGCGGAACGATCGTCGTCTGTGGCAGCGTGACCGTGTCGCCCACCTACCGGTACGACTGCACGTACCGCCCGCCCCACATCGCGGTCACGGTGGTCCACCTGAAGACGCGCCGGACACTCGCGATCGACGACGACCTGTCGGGCGCGCGCTTCCGCCGGTACAGCGGTGACATGGCGGAGTTGGGCCGCGGTGAGATCCTCGCGCGGAGCGAGCCATGAGCGCGCTGCACCTCAACGAGCGCGCGTGGCAGCTCGCCGACGACATGGTCGAGCGTGCGAGCCAGCTCCGGATCGCGAGCAGCCTCCTGCCCTCCGGCACGCGCCTCCTCGATGCGGGCATCGAAGCCGCGGGCGGACTCGGCGCCGGCCTCGCGCTCGCTGAGCTGTGCACGAGCGGCCTCGCCGATATTAGTCTCACTTGGTTACGAATTGGCGCGGATTCCTATCCCGGCGTGCGGGTCTGGACCGATCACCCGGCACTCGCCTGCATGGCGTCGCAGTACGCGGGCTGGGCGATCCAGGTTGGCAAATACTTCGCGATGGCATCGGGACCGCTGCGCGCGCACGCCCGCGTCGAAGCCGAATTGTTCAGCAAGCTCGGTTACGGCGAGCAGGCCACGCGCGGCGTGCTCGTCCTCGAAGGACGCACGCCGCCCACCGATGAAGTCGCGACCTACATCGCGTCGCGCGCCAAGCTCGACCCGCGCCAGATCACCATCGCGATTGCGCCCACCGCGTCGCTCGCCGGCGGCGTGCAGGTGGTGGCGCGCATCCTCGAGACCGCGCTCCACAAGATGGAATCGTTAGGCTTCGACGTGCGGCGGGTCGTGAGCGGTATCGGCGTCGCCCCGCTCCCGCCGGTGGCGCACGACGACCTGCACGCGATCGGCCGGACCAATGACTGTGTCCTGTACGGCGGCCAGGCGCACTTCACCGTCCGGGCCGATGACGACGAGCTCTCGCAGCTCGCCAAACAGCTCCCCGCGTCCGCGTCGCACGACTACGGCACGCCCTTCTACGACATCTTCAAGCGCTACGGCGGCGATTTTTACAAGATCGACAAGATGCTGTTCAGTCCCGGTGAAGTCTGGCTCACCAGCGACACGTCCGGCCGCACGTTTCACGGCGGCGCGCTGGACAGTGAGGTGCTCCGCACATCGCTCATGAACTGACAAACGCCCCGGCGCCCCGCGCCTCACGTGTAGCTATCGCGCTTCCTTTTCCACGAGGTTTCCATGTGGTCCGTCGTCGTCATCTACAACCACCCGACCGATCCGGCAGCGTTCGAGAAATACTACGCCGGCACGCACCTCCCGCTCCTGAACAAACACGCCAAGGAAATCGGGTTCACACGCTCCGTGTTCATGAAGTTTCCCCGCAACCTCGACGGGTCCAGGGCCGCCTTCTACCGGAAAGCCGAGCTCTGGTTCGACTCCGAGGCCGCATTCACGCGAGGCACCGCCACGCCCGGCTTCGCGGCCGTCGCCGGCGACCTGCCTAACTTTGCCAGCGGCGGCGTCGTCGCCCTCGCCGGGCAGGAAACCTGACGGGCATGTTCGTCGCCATCCTCGCCGCTCGAACCGGATGGCACACCGATGCGCTCGCGCGCGCGCTCGCGGCCCGGGGCGCGCGCGCGGCCGTGTTCCCGTACGAAGCGCTCGTCGCCTCGCTCGGTCGCGACACCCGTCTCGCCGCGCACGACACCGATCTCCTGGGCGCCGACGCCGTGCTCGCGCGGATCATCCCCAACGGGTCGCTCGAGCAGATCGTGTTTCGCGTCGACGCCCTCCATGCGCTCGAGGACGCCGGCGTCCCCGTCATGAACCCGCCGCGCGCCATCGAGCGAACCGTCGACAAGTTCTACACGTCGGCGCTCCTGGCGCGCGCGGGCCTCGCCACGCCCGACACCGTCGTCTGCGAACGCGCCGACGATGCGATGAACGCCTTCCGCGACATGGGCGACGTCATCGTCAAACCCCTCGTCGGCTCCATGGGGCTTGGCATGGTGCGCGTGAGCGACGAGGAGATCGCATGGCGCGTGTTTCGCTCGCTGGAAGCGATCCACGGGGTGTATTATCTTCAGCGCACAATCGACCATGAAGGACGCGATGTCCGCGTCTTCGTCGTTGGCGACCGTGTCGTGGGCGCCATCGAACGCTCGGCGGCGGGCTGGCGCACCAATCTGGCTCGTGGTGGACGCGCACGCGCAATCACGTTGCCCACCGACTGGCACGCCATGGCGCTGTGCGCGGCACGCACCGTTGGCGCTGCGTACGCCGGCGTCGATCTTTTGCCCGCTCGAGACGGTTCAGTCTATGTACTCGAGGTGAACGGCATCCCGGGATGGCACGGGCTTCAGACGGCTACCTCCATCGACGTCGCGCAAGCGATCGTCGATCATCTGGTCGACGCCTATCGCGTCCAGCGCTGACGCCCGGTCGACGCGCGCACGCGCGCCCAACGACAGCCGCCGATATCGCCAGCGCCGCCCAATTGGCGTGCTTGCTCGAGGCCAGCGCACCCAAGCCCGGTAACGTCGCCCCGCCCGCGCGCACGCACTTCCGCGACACGCGCTACGAGCACTTCCTCGCCAGCGCCGCCGCTATCGGACCAGCGATGCTCCTCGCGCGCCGCCATTCGCTCGGCACCACCATTCGCGCCGCGTGTACGGCAACGGCCCGTTGGACGCGCGCCAACACCAACCTCGGCATCGTCCTGCTCCTCGCTCCGCTCGCTCGCGCCGCCCTCGACCCTCGAGACGGTACCCTGCGTGATCGCGTGGCGCGCGTGTTGCGGCGAACCACGGTTCGCGATGCCGCCCAAGTGTACGCGGCGATTCGTCTCGCGCGTCCCGGCGGTCTCGGACGCGCCGAGGCACAGGACGTCGCCCGCGCTCCGACGCGCGCGCTGCGCGAGGTCATGGCGCTCGCCGCCGATCGCGACAGCATCGCGCGCGAATACGCGACGGACTACGCGGTCACCTTCGAGCTCGGCGCACCCACGCTGCTCGGCGCGCGGCGCGATGGCCTCTCGTGGGACGACGCGATCGTCGAGACGTACCTGACGCTGCTCGCGACCACGCCCGACACGCACGTCGCACGCAAGTTGGGCGACGCCGCCGCCGCGGACATCTCTCGGCGCAGTCGCGCCGTGCTCGCCGCCGGCGGGGTGCGCAGCGCCGTTGGACGGCGCCGCACGGCCGCGTTCGATCTGGCGCTCCGCGATGCGTCCAACACACGAAACCCCGGCACCACGGCCGACCTTACCGCCGCCGCGATCTTCGCTGTACTTCTCGAGGGAGGCTGGAGCTAGGCTCCGGATGGAACCGATGCGAACCCACGGCGAGTTTAGGATACGGGTCAGAAAGGACTACACGGTCTTCTCGTCGGCGCATTTCATCACGTTCGCCGGCCACCGGTGCGAATCGCTGCACGGACACAACTATCGCGTCGGCGTCGCGCTCGAAGGTGCACTCGACGAAGACGGGTGGTACGTACTCGATTTTTCTTTCATCAAACGCCTCATGCGGCAACTGTGCGACGAGATCGATCACAAGGTGCTGCTACCCCTCGAGAACCCGAAGCTCGGGATCGTCACCCAAAACGATGCCGTCTGCGTCGATTACGAGGGCAAGCAACGCTACGTGTTCCCCGCCAGAGACTGCGCCCTTCTGCCCATCCCCAATACCACGGTCGAGATGCTGGCCCGCCATCTGGCCACGCGCCTGCTCGGTGAGTTAGGCGAGGCCAACGTGGCGCACCTCACGTCGATCGAGATGGAAGTGGAGGAAAGCTTCGGGCAGTCCGCCACCTACCGCGGAACGCTCGCCTGACGATGCTTATGCCTAACAGTCAAGGACTCTAGACCATGGTGACTTTGCTCCTCGCCGCCGCGGCGATGCTCGCCGGCCCGGCCGCACGACCGCATCCGGCGCCACCGAGCGCCGCCGCCCCCCAGATCGATGTCCGCGTCGACTCGGCGCACTCCCGCATCGTCGTCACGGCGGGACCGTTCAGCCTGCCCGCCATGGATCCGCACATGGACATGTCGGACATGGCGCCTAACGATGTGATGCCGTTCGCCTGGCCCGTCGACGGATACCTCCGCGGGTTCAGCGTCCGCATGCGCGACGCGGCCGGCGACTCGCTGCCGCGGGCCATCCTCCACCACCTCATCGGCGTCAACTTCGACCGCCGCCAGCTCGTCTACCCGGCCGTCGAACGGCTCTTCGGCTGGGGCGCCGAGACCGAACCCGTCGAGCTGCCTGCTTCCATGGGCGTCCCGATGCGCGTCGGCGAGAAACTCGGCATGTATGCCATGTTCCATAACGAAACCGGCAAAGACATCGACGCCGCGTACCTCGAGGTCACGCTGCTCTACACACCGGCCACGGGCCACGACGTCCTGTCCGTGATGCCGTTTTACGTCGACGTGAACAACCACATCGGCGGCGTCACCACGTTCGATGTCCCGCCCGGCAAGTCATCGCACACGTACGAATTTCAGCTTCCGATCGCGGGCAAACTCGTCGGCATTGGCGGACACCTCCACGACTACGGCAGCAGCCTCGAGCTCGAGGACGCGGCCACCGGCAAGGTGCTCGCACGCCTCAAAGCTCGGCGCGACCACGACGGCCGCGTGAAGGGCGTCGGCCGATTCATTTTCGGATTCAACAGCGACGCACTTTCGCTCCTGGCGCACCACCCGTACCGCGTCGTGGCCGTGTACGACAACCCGACGACGGAAACGTTCAAGGACGGCGGCATGGGACACATCAACGGCGCGTTTGTCCCCGCCGACGGCGCCACCTGGCCCAAGCTCGACCTCGACGATCCACTCGTCAAACGCGACATCGCGACGCTGCCGATCATGACGGACATGAACGCGCACACGGCCGCCACGGCGTCGCAGGGACACAAGGGCAGCGATGCGCACGCAGGGTCGTCGGGCGATGCCAAGATGCGCGACACCCGGATGAGCGACATGCCGAACATGCCCAACCACCAGGCGCACCCGAAGACCGACTCGACGCGCGCCGACAACAACCCGTAGGCGCGAACGTCGGCCTGACGGAACACGACCACGCGGCGCGCGGCGGTTCCGTTAGGCTGACGCGACGGGGGCCGCGAGCGTTCGCGCATCGATCCGGCCATCGTGCAGCGCGCTGCCCACGAGGACCCCGTGCACGCCCAACGCCGCCAGCCGCCGCACGGCACCCATGTCCGGAATGCCGCCGCCGACCATCAGTTCGGTGGGCGCGATGGCGTCCGCCATACGGCCCGCCAGCATCTCGTCCACGCCGGCGCCGCTCCCCACGCGCGCCAGATCCAGCACGACCACGCCCACAGCGCCGGCGCGAGCGGCTGCCTGCGCCAACTCGATCGGCGGCACGCCGCGGACCGTCGCGTCGCGAGCCAGCACGACGCCATTCCGCAAATCCACGCTGAACACGATGGGCATCGGCTTGGCGGCGCGCACGATCTCCGTAAGGGCGTCGATCCTCGCGATGCTTTCCAGTCCGACGATGATGCGCTCCACGCCAGGCACGGCCACCCAACGTGCCAGGTCGGCCGTGGTGGTGATCCCCGCGTCGATCCAGATGCGCGCTTCTCCGGAGTCGCTCGCGGCGCGCGAACATGCCCGCACCAACGAGTCCTGCGGCGAGCGGCCGGCGATCGCGTCCAGGTCGGCCACGTAGATGCTCCGCGCGCCCAACGCGCTGTAGCCACTGGCGATCGCGATCGCGTCGCCCGGCGCCGCGGTGGGCGCCACCCGCGACACCAGCGGCGCATACCGCGCCCGGTCGCCGCCGCGCGCGTGCACCGCGCGTCCGCTCTGCAGATCGAGCACCGGGATCAGCCGCATCGCCCGCCTAACGGAACCGTTCCATGACCGAAC
>DASYXE010000538.1:0-17812 GCA_035935375.1 Gemmatimonadaceae bacterium
TCACCGGGAAGGTGATGAAGGGATCGGGGTACGGCGCGCTCATGGACATCGTGGTCGGCATCGTGGGCGCGATCATCGGCGGCTTCATCATGCGCGCCCTCGGCTTCTCGGGCCAAGGCGGCATGATCTACACGATCCTGATCGCGATTCTGGGCGCGATCATCCTCACGTGGATCGTGCGGCTCGCGACAGGCGGACGGCGGGCGCAGCTCTAGGGGGCGCGCAAAGGGCTGCCTAACGAGATTGGGACGCACGACACCACCGGCGGGCCGCGTGCCCGCCGGTGGCGCATCGCCTCACGCGCGCCCGTGCAGCGCGTCCTCGAGGAGTGAAACCGTGGCGCCGGGGTCGGCGACCTCAACCACGAGGCGGTGGTAGTGTTCGTGGTCGAGCTCGATCACGATCGTGCGATCGGGGTCGTGCACGTCATAGAACACCGCGCCGTCGTGCTGATAGAACGTGCCCGCCGTGAGCACGCCCGGGATCTGCGTGCCCGGCATCCGGAATCCATGCCACCACCCGCGCGCCGGCTCCGGATCCACGCGCGCCGACGTGATGTGCGCGAGCGGAATCTCCAGGCGGCTCTTGAGCGCCCACATCTTGTCCCACCCATCCACGTCGAATCGAACGCGATCGCCTTCGACCGTCACGTCAACCATGTGCGCTCTCCTGCGAGCTCGGCGGCCCCGAGAGTGAATTCGCCACACCGGACGGACTTCGCGCACAGACGATAGGCGATGCGGCGGCGGCGTCAAGCGCGCGTGAAGATTCGTCCACCGGCCCGCGCCGCGCTCGCTTCTTCTTCGATTCTTCACACCTCGGGCGCATGACTTGCTTTTATTGCGATGACGGGGGCGCCGGCATCATCACGCGTCGCGCCGCACTACGCCACGAGGTTTCCGGATGGTCGCTCGCGCTAAGGTCCGCGCGTTCTACGATGAGTTCTTCGCGTCCCGCATGGTGCAGTACCGGTTGTTCGGCAACCGGCGCATCGAGCTCGCCGCGCGGCGCATCGAGCCATACGTGCAACCGGGTCACCGCGTACTCGACGTGGGCTGCGGCATCGGCATCGTCACCGAGCGGATCGCCGCCCGCGCCCGCAGTGGACGCGTGTGGGGCATCGATCTCGGCGGCCGCAACATCTGGTATGCGTCGCACACGGTCCGGAAGTCGAACGTGTCGTTTTTCACCGCCGATGTCCTGACGGATGCAGGCGAGATCCGCGAGCGGACGGGCGGGGCGTTCAATGTCATCACGCTGGTGGACGTCATCGAGCACATTCCCGAGGAGGAACGGCCCGGCCTGTTCGTTAGGCTTCGCGGGCTGAGCGCCGGCAGCGCGCTCTTGATCCTCACCTACCCGAGCCCGCAGTACCAGCGGTGGCTCCAGGGCAACCGGCCGCAGGAGCTGCAGATCATCGACAATACCGTCGAGCTGCCGACGCTGCTCGCCGAAGCGGGTGCAGCGGGCTTCTCGCTGCGGCACTATTCGCTCGAGGACGTGTGGATGCGCAACCAGTACGTGCACCTGGTCCTGCAGACCGACGACGCGCTGATCGAGCCCGCACGGCCCGAGCCGACGTTGGGCGTCAAGATCGGCGAGCGCGTGCAGCGCGCGACGCGCAAGGCGTTCGTGCTGCCGTGGCGCCGGTGGAAATTCGTGACGCGGATTCTCAAGGAAGAGGAGCGCGAAAAAAGCCCACACGCCGTCGATTCGTGATCGCTCCGGGGGAGAGCGCGACACGAACCGGCGGCGTGTGAACCCACAGCGGCCACCGTTAGGCTTAGGCGGCGTTACCGCATCGCGTCGGCGTTCACGAAGGCCATGGTCGCCTTCGCACCCTCGCCACCACCCACGTTCACGTCCACTTCCTGACCGGCGCGGTATCCACTCGTGATCACGCCGTGCAGCAGCATCCGCCCGTTCGCCGTGCCGCTCCCGAACAACTCGGCCGTGAACGACTTGGACGGATCACGCGACTCGTACTCCCAGCGGACGAGGATCGGCCACGCCGGATCGATCGCGCTCTCCGGTACGCCGACGCGCTCGAGCGTGAGCGTCACGGTGCCCTTGAAGGTGCCGTCGGCATGTCCGCGCCACGAGGGATGCAGCTCGCGGGCGACGCGGTCGGCGTCACTGCGAATTGGCGTCGGCGCGAGCGTTGCAACCTGAAGGCTGTCGGGCGGGTTGTAGGTGGCTTGCGCCCCGAGCGCGGCGGGGACGGCAGCCAGCAAAGACGCGGCGGCTAAGAGCGCAACGGCGCGCGGCGTATCGAAGGTGCGGCGAAGCATATCTCCTCCCGGTCGTATACGGGCCTGCCGCACGCCAGTCAGCGTGGTCGGCGGCCTCGGTATGCACACTACGATCGGGCGCGCGCGTCGAGGTTGAGGTGTCGTTAGGATTTCGAGCGGACTCTGTCACACGGCGTCAAGGTCGGGTCAAGATCGAAAGCGATTGGTGAAAGTTGTCGAAAGGAGGAAACCTTTTGGGGAAAAGGGTCGTCCGAGGGCCGGCGTGCATCAGAGGGAATGGGGAAGCGCTCGCTGGCGCTCGCTTGGGGAAGCGCTGCGCTGGGGGAAGCGGCGGCGACGCCGCCTGAGGGGTGGAAGGACATCAGTTGTCCCTGGGTGGAGAGTCTCGAATCGTCGAGGCTCGCGCGCATGGCACGCACGTCGCGCAGACCATTGATGTTGTTCCACCCCTCAGGCGGCGTCGCCGCCGCTTCCCCCAGCGCAGCGCTTCCCCAAGCGAGCGCCAGCGAGCGCTTCCCCATTCCCCGGCCGCTCACACGCGGCATACACACTGCGGACCGTGCGGGTTGCTTCGCTCTCGCGAGCCGGTTAACCTCCCTGCGGCCCCGATGCCGCGTGCGGTGGCGGAGGGTCCAGGCCGGCCTCGGCCTATGTCCCCTCTTCGGACGACATGCCCAGCGCAACCACGATTCTCGACGCGCGCGCCATGGATCGCACGCTGCGTCGCATGGCGGATGAAATCGTCGAACTGAACGACGGCACGGACAATCTCATCATCGTCGGCATTCAACGACGCGGCGTCCAACTCGCCGAGCGAATCGCCGCCACGATCAAAGCCCGCAACGACGTCGACGTCCCGCGCGGCGCCCTCGACATCACGCTGTATCGCGACGACCTCCAAACCGTGGGGCCGCGTCCCGTGGTCGGCGCCACCAAGCTGCCGTGGAACCTCGAGGACAAATTCGTCGTGATCGTGGACGATGTGCTCTACACCGGGCGTACGGTGCGCGCCGCGCTCGACGAGCTCGCTGACTTCGGCCGGCCGGCGCGCATCGCGCTCGCGGTGCTGGTCGATCGCGGCGGCCGCGAGCTGCCCATTCACGCCGACGTGGTGGGCAAGAAAATTGACGTGGCGCCGCGCGAGCGCGTCGACGTGTTGGTCGAAGAGCTGGATGGCAAGGACGGCGTGGTGATCGCGCGCCGCGACGACGACGCGTGACGAGCGCACTCGGCAAGGACCTGCTGGGTCTCGAGCCGCTCACGCCGGAGCAAATCCAACTCATCCTCGATACCGCCGAGCCCTTCAAGGAGATCTCGGAGCGGGCGATCAAGAAAGTGCCGGCGCTGCGCGGTCAGACGATCGTCAACCTGTTCTTCGAGGCGTCGACGCGCACGCGGATCTCGTTCGAGTTCGCCGAAAAGCGGTTGTCGGCCGACACGGTCAACGTGGCGTCGTCCGGGTCGAGCGTGCAGAAGGGCGAGACGCTGGTCGACACGGCGCGGAATCTCGAGGCGATGCGCATCGACATGGTCGTGATCCGCCACGGTGCGTCGGGCGCGGCGCGATTCCTGGCGGACCGGATCGAGAGCAACGTGATCAACGCCGGCGACGGCACGCACGAGCATCCCACGCAAGGCCTGCTCGATCTGCTCACGCTGCGCGACCACTTCGGCACGCTCAAGAGACGGCGCGTGTGCATCGTGGGCGACGTGCTCCACTCGCGTGTCGCGCGGTCGAACATCTGGGGCCTCAAGAAAATGGGCGCCGAGGTAGCCGTGTGCGGACCGCGGTCGCTCTTACCGTGGGCGATCGGGGAGTTCGGCGTGACGGTGTTTTCGCGCGTCGAGGAAGCGATCGAGTGGGCGGAGGCGCTCAACATCCTGCGTCTGCAACTCGAGCGGATGACGGCGGGCTACATTCCGTCGCTGCGCGAATACAACCGCGTGTTCGGCATCACGCGCGAGCGGCTCGCGCGCGCGCCGCGCGACGTGCTCATTCTGCACCCGGGGCCGATGAACCGAGGCGTGGAGATCGATTCCGACGTAGCGGACGGTCCGCACAGCGTGATCCTGAACCAGGTGACCAACGGCGTGGCGATCCGGATGGCGGTGCTCTACCTGCTGGCCGGCGGGCGGCCGGAGCTGGCGGAAGCGGCGAAGGGAGGATCGGAGCGGTGACGCGCCGAGTGCTGCTGCAGGGCGGCACGCTGCTGGATCCCTCGCGGCGGCTCGACGCACGCGGCGATCTGCTCATTGCCGACGGCAAGGTCGCCCGGTTAGGCGGCACGATCGAGGCCGGCGAGTCGACGGAGGTCCTGGACTGCGCGGGCTGCTACGTGTCTCCGGGGTTCATCGACGTGCACTGCCACCTGCGCGAGCCGGGCCGCGAGGACGTGGAGACGATCGCCACGGGCGCGCGGGCGGCGGCCGCCGGCGGGTTCACGGCGGTGTGCGCGATGCCGAACACAGAGCCCGTCACCGACAACCAGGCGGCGGTGGGCTTCATCATCCGCCAGGCGCTCCGCGCCGGCGCGGCGCGCGTGTACCCGATCGGCGCCATTTCCGTGGGGCAGCGCGGCGAGGCGTTGGCCGAATTCGGCGAGATGATGGGCGCGGGCGCGGTGGCCGTGAGCGACGACGGCCGTCCGGTGGCGAGCGCGCATCTGATGCGCACCGCGCTCGAGTACGCGCAGGCGTTCGACATTCCGGTGATCGACCACTGCGAGGAGCCGACGCTCGCCAACGGCGGCGCCATGAACGAAGGGGTCGTGAGCGCTCGGTTAGGCCTCCCCGGCATTCCGACGGAAGCCGAGGAGATCATGGTGATCCGCGACATCCTGCTCGCGCGGCGCACCGGCGGACACGTGCACCTGGCGCACATGTCCACCAAGGGCAGCGTGGAGCTGATCCGGTGGGGCAAGGAGCGCGGCATCCGCGTGACCGCCGAAGTGACGCCGCACCATCTGACGCTCACCGAAGACGCGTGCGAGGGCTACGACACACACGCCAAGATGAACCCGCCGCTGCGCACCGCGGCCGACGTCGCTGCGTTAGGCGAGGCGCTGCGCGATGGCACCATCGATCTCGTCGCCACCGACCACGCGCCCCACCACTACGACGCCAAAGAGCGCGAGTTCGCCGACGCGCCGTTCGGGATCGTCGGACTCGAGACGGCGCTCGCGCTGGTCGTGACCGAGCTCGTCACGCCGGGCATCATCGATTTCCCGACACTCGTCGACCGCATGTCGTGCCGCCCGGCGAAGATCTTTCACCTGCAGGGCGGCACGCTCGCCGAAGACTCGGTGGCCGATGTGACGGTGTTCGATCCCGCGCGAGAATGGAAAGTGGACCCGTCGTCGTTCCTGTCCAAAGGGCGAAACACGCCGTACGCCGGGCGCACGCTCACAGGGCAGGCCGTCTACACGATCGTGGGCGGGCACGTGGTGTACCGCCTGGGCGGATGACGTCGAACTCGGGGACGCTCGCTCAGCGACGCGCGATCGTCGCCGTGTGCCGGCGTCTCTACGAGCGCGGTCTCATCGCGGGTCCCGACGGCAACGTGTCGATGCGTGTGGGACTGGACCGGGTGTTGGTGACACCGGCGGCCATGTCGAAAGCAGACGTCCGGCCCGCCGACCTGGTGGAGGTAGCACTTGATGGGACTCGCCGAACCTCACGTGGCGCACGAAGTTACCGTGAGGCATCGTCGGAAGTCTACCTACACCTTAGAATGTACTCACAACGGGCGGACGTCATGGCGGTGGTCCACGCGCACCCGCCCGTGGCGACCGGATTCACCGTAGCCAGCGAGACCTTGCCGGCGCGGGTACTACCTGAGCTCATTGTACAGATGGGCGACGTCGCGCTCGTCCCATTCGCGCAGCCCGGAGGCCGGGCGATCGCCGACGCGCTCGAGCCGTACGTTAGGAATCACGACGCGTTCCTCCTGGCCAATCACGGCGCCGTGGCTGTGGGGCCGTCGCTCCAGATGGCGCACCAACGCATGGAAAGCTTGGAGCACGCGGCGCGCATCGTGCTGGCGGCGCGTCTGATCGGCAAGGTGAACGAGCTCACGGCGGAGCAGGTGACCGCGTTAGTCGCGGCGCGCGCCGCGAAAGCCACTGTCCAATCGCGCAGCACGGCTCGCACGAGCCGGCGGGGGAAGGCATGACGGATCCAGCGGTGAACACGGAGAAGGTGACGGCGCTGTTCGAAGAGCGGCAGCGCTATGAATCGTGGCTCGCGATGCTCGAGTCGAAGCGAGCGGCGACGCCCCAGCACATCTTCGAGCGGGTCCACGCCGATTATGCGGCCCGCCTCGCCCGCGTGGTCGAAGAGCTCGGCTCGCACCGCGCTGCGCTGCAGGATCTGGAGCGCAGTTTCATGGAGCGCCTGTCTTCACTCGACGTCGATGACGCAAAGAATCGCGACGAAGCGCTCGAGGCCGAGTTGCGGTCCACCGTGGGTGAGCTGAGCCTCGAGCATCACGAGGAAGTGCAGTCGCGCACGCAAACGGCGCTCGCTGCCGTGGCGGACGAACGGTCGTACGTGGCCGCCGAGCTGGCGAAGCTGCGCACGATGCTCGAGGCGAGCGGTGCAACGCCCGCGTCGGCGAGTCGCGCGGCAGCGCCTAACCAGCCGGTGGCCCAGCCAGCGCAACAGCGTTCGGCCCAGGCGCCTCCGAGTGGTGCGCCCAAGCGCGATGATTGGCAGCAGCTGCCGTTCGATCGCCCGGGTCAGACCCCGGCGCGTCCGGCGGTCGCGGCATCGGCCGCGCCGACGGCCGACACGCAACCGGGTTCCGCGGCACCGCGGCGCAACAGCGCACCGGACGTCGGCCCAACCGGCGGTCCGTTCGATGATCTCGAGTTCTTGAAAACGATGATCGAGCCGCGCACGAGCGGCGAAGGCGTGGCGGTCGGAAGCGGCGCCAGTGCGCCGAGCGGTGCGTCGCGGTCTGCTTCCATCGGATCGCAGACGCCCCCGCAGCAGGTGGCCAGCACGACGGGTGCATCGCTGCCGACCGTTGGGCGAGCGGTCGAGGAAAACACGCTGCCCAAGGAAGGCGGACAGGATCAGGTGAAGACGCTCAAGTGCCAGGAGTGCGGCACGCTCAATTATCCCACCGAGTGGTACTGCGAGCGGTGCGGGGCAGAGCTCGCGGCACTATAGGGCGGACAAGAGCGCGGGCTTGTTCCGTCTTTTCCGTTGGGCGAGCCGCTTAGCGCGCGGCCTGTTTCGTCAGGTGGCTCTTTCGGCGCGCTGCCGCGTTGCGGTGGATCAGCCCTTTGCGCGCGGCGCGATCGAGCAACTGGACGGCGCGCTTGCGCTGGGCTTCGGTGGCATCCGCTGCGGTCGCCTTTTTCACTGCAGTGCGGAGCTCCGAACGCTGGGCGCGATTTCGGACCGCTGCCGCGCGCGACTTCCGCATGTTCTTTTTCGCTGAATCGATACGTGGCACTCGGGTCTCCGACGGCGCTCGATGAAATGGTCGTGCGAAGCGCGTAGTCTAGAAGTGCACGTGATCGATGTCAAGGCGCGACACATCTTTGACTTAGGCAGAGCGGTCCACTAGCTTACGCGCCGACGAGCCGAGCAGGCTTTTTCTCCCCTCTGGCCACCGATACTTGGGGACTTTTCAGAACTTCATCGTGGCTTTTCCGGCGTTGCTCTTCGCGATGATCGCGCATGAGTACGCACATGGATACGCAGCCCTGAAGCAGGGCGACCCCACCGCGTATCAGCTCGGCCGTCTCACCTGGAATCCGATCAAGCACATCGACCCGTTCATGAGCATTCTGCTGCCGCTCGTGATGGTGTTGGCGCATGGTCCGATCATCGGCGGAGCCAAGCCGGTTCCGGTGAATCCACGCAACTACAGGAAGTTCAAGCGTGGCGAC
This sequence comes from Gemmatimonadaceae bacterium, assembly GCA_035935375.1. Classification (GTDB taxonomy): domain Bacteria; phylum Gemmatimonadota; class Gemmatimonadetes; order Gemmatimonadales; family Gemmatimonadaceae; genus JADGGM01. The sequence goes on from DASYXE010000538.1 coordinate 8,153, forward strand.
ATCATCGTTTCTCTCGCCGGCATCGCGACGAACATCGCAATCGCGATCATCAGTGTGCCGGTGCTGGTGCTTCTGGGACTAATTGCCCAGTCGGTGTCGGCTGCCGCGGGCGTGATCGCGATCCTCCAAGCCATGGTGGTGTGGGGGGTACTGATCAATCTCTTCCTGGCGATGTTCAACCTGCTGCCGATACCGCCGCTCGACGGCTCGCACGTATTGAAATACTTGCTGCCGCCGGCATGGTCACTCGAGTATCAAAAGATCGGGCAGTACGGGATCATCATTCTCATCGCACTCTTGTATTTCGGCGTGGGCCTGCTCGACAGATGGATGTATCCCGCGTTCTTCGCCTACGCGCATCTCATGCAACCGATCGCGGGATTCATCGTGCCAAGTCAGTTCCTGCCAGGTGCGTCCGCGTGAGCGCGGTTGCACTCGAACCGATGCCGAGTGTGCCGTACATCCCCGAGGCCGACGCGGGTGGAGAGTCGTCGTTCGTCGTCGAGTTGGATCACTTCTCGGGGCCGCTCGACCTGCTGCTGACGCTGATCCGCGAGGAGCAGGTCGAGATCACCGACATCCCGATCGCGCGCATTTGTGAACAGTTTTTGGCGCGCATCCATTCGTTAGGCTTGGGCCAGGCGGCCGACTATCTCGAGATGGCGGCGCGCCTGCTGCGCATCAAGGTGCAGATGCTGCTGCCGCGCCACGGCGACGACGACGCCTGGGACGACCCGCGCGCCGAGCTCGTTAGGCGGCTGCTCGAGTACCAGCAGGTGCGCGAAGTCGTCGACGTGCTCGAGCATCGCGCCGAGGAGCGCCGGCGCCGCTTCGCGCGCGGCTATCTGCCGGTCGAGCCCCTGACGCCGCCCGAGTCGCCCCTGTCGCTTTCGCTGCCCGAGCTGCTCGCCGCCGTCGACCGCGTGCTCCGCCTGCTGCGCGAACCCGACGTGCACGACATCGTGCCGCGCGCGCTCGACGTCGAAGGCGCGATCGCCACCATTCGCGCGGTGCTCGCCTTACGCGCGAGCGTGCGCTGGCGCGACGTCGTGGCCTTGGGCGCCGAGCCCTGGGAGGTGTTGTCGGCGCTGCTCGGCTTGCTCGAGCTGGCGCGCCGCGGGGAGTTGCGGCTCAGCCAGCCGCGTCCGTTCGCCGACGTGGAGATTTCCCGTGACGCCGCTAGCGAAGCTGCTTGAGGCCGCGTTGTTCGCGAGCGGCCGGCCGGTGCCACTCGACGAGCTGTACGCGCTCGACCCCGAATCGTCGCCGGCGGCGTTCGCGATGGCGCTCGACGAGATCCGCGAGTGCTACGACAACCAGGGCCACGGCGTCGAGGTGGTCGAGTTAGGCGGCGGCTGGCAGGTGCTCACGCGTCCCGAATTCACGGAGACCATCGAGCGCGCCCAACTGGCGGCGCGGCCGCAGCGTCTCTCGTCGGCGGCCCTGGAGACGCTGGCGATCGTCGCCTACCGCCAGCCCATCGGCCGCGCCGACATCGAGGAGATCCGGGGCGTGTCGGTGGGCGGCATGCTCAAGACGCTGCTCGAGCGCGGGTTGATCGACGTCGTTGGGCGAGCCGAAGGGTTGGGCCGCCCGCTCCTCTACGGAACGACGCCGGCGTTTCTCGAGCAGTTCGCGCTGCGGCACTTGGGCGAGCTGCCGCGCGCGGACGAGCTGGCCGTAGCGCTGCGCGCGGAGCCTCGCCCGCTCTGATCGCCATGCCGATGCGCATTCAGCGCGCGCTCGCGCGTGCGGGTGTCGCATCCCGTCGCAAGGCCGAGATGCTGGTCGAGTCCGGGCGCGTCACGATCAACGGCTCGCCCGCCGCGATCGGCCAGGTCGTGGATCCCGACCGCGACGCCATCGTCGTGGACGGCAAGCGCATCGGGGGCCCGGTGGCCGAGCAGTGGTTCGTGCTCAACAAACCCGCGGGCGTGATGACCACGCGCTCCGATCCGCGCGGACGCCGGACGGTGTTCGAGTTCGTTCCGCCGGTGGCCGGTTTGACGTACGTTGGGCGGCTCGACTATCTCACCGAGGGTGTGTTGTTGTTCACGACCGACGGTGCGGCGGCGCACGCGCTCATGCATCCCAAGGGCGAAGTGGAGCGCACGTACGAGGTGACGGTGCACGGCGACGCCCCGTCGGCGGTGCGCGCCGCGCGCCGCGGCGTCATGTTGCACGACGGCCCGGTGGACCTGCACGATATCACGGCAACGCCGCTCGAGGCGGGGCGATGGGTGCTCCGCGTCACCATCGCCGAGGGCCGCAACCGCGAGGTGCGGCGGTTGTGTCGCGCCCTGGAGTTGAGCGTCGAGCGGTTGGTGCGGGTGCGCTTCGGGCCCGTGGAGCTGGGCCGGTTGGCGCCGGGCGAGTCGCGGCCGCTGACGGCGCGCGAGCACGACCGGGTGCGCGACCTGATCACCCTTGAGCGTTAGGCACGAATGGAGATTCGGAACTCGACCGTTTTATTGTTAGGCGGCAGCGGACTGGTGGGCATGGCGGTGGCGCAGCGCCTGCTGGCCTACGGTCCGCGGCGCGTCGTCATCACCGGCCTCACGCGCGAGGAAGCGGAGCCGGCGGCGGACGAGCTCCGCGCGCGGGCGGGCGCCATCGCGATCGACGCCGCGTGGGGCAACATCTTCGCGCCCGCCGATCTGGCGACGCGATCGCGCGACGAGATTCTCGCCGATCCCGCGGCGCGCCGCCGATTGGTCGAAGACTACGTGGCCCCGTACGGCCAGAGCCCGCTGGATGAGAACCTCCTCTTCACGTGGCTCGTCGACTACCGGCCCGATCTCGTCGTCGATTGCGTGAACACGGCCACGGCGCTGGCATACCAGGACGGCCACGCGAGCGCGCTCTCGTTGTTGCGCGCGGCCGACGCGGGCACGGTGACGCGCGAAGGCGTCGAGCGCCATCTGCTCACGCTCCCGCTGCCGCAGCTCATCCGGCATCTCGAGGCGCTGGTGGAAGGCATGCGCCGGGCCGGCACGCAGACCTACGTCAAAATCGGCACGAGCGGCACCGGCGGCATGGGACTCAACATCCCGTACACGCACAGCGAAGAGAAACCGTCGCGCACGCTCATGTCCAAGTCGGCCGTGGCCGGCGCGCAGAGCCTGTTGCTGTTTCTGTTAGGCAGGACGCCCGGCGCCCCGGCGACCATCGAGATCAAGCCCACCGCCGCCATCGCCTGGCGGCGCCTGGGCTACGGCGCGATTCGCCGGCGCGGCCGCACCATCGAGATCGTCGACTGCGAACACCCGTTGCCGGTGGCCGATGCGTTCACGCCCGGCGCGTCCGGCTGGACGTGCACGGGCCAGCCCCTCGAGAACGTGTTCATCGACGTCGGCGAGAACGGCGTCTTCGCGCGCGACGAGTTCGAGACCGTCAGTGCGTTAGGCCAGATGGAGCTCGTGACGCCCGAAGAAATCGCCGAGACGGTCGTCATGGAAGTGCAGGGCCGCCCGACCGGGAAGGACGTGGTGGCGGCCCTCGACGGCGCGACGTTCGGTCCGACGTATCGCGCGGGTTATCTCAGGGCCGTCGCCGTCGAGGGCCTCGCGCGACTCGAGACCGAACACGGCGTCCGGTCGATCGCGTTCGAGATGCTCGGGCCCCCGCGTCTCACAAAGTTGTTGTACGAGGCCTATGCGCTGGGACGGCTGTGTCCGTCGGTCCGCCGGCTGTCGACGGCGGATCCGCCGCGGCTGGCGCGCGACGCCGAGGCATTGCTGCGCGAACGGGAGCACGCTATTCGGCGGCAAATTCTCTCCGTTGGGCTTCCGATCCTGCTGTCCGACGGCGCGTCGATCCTGCGCGGCGAAAGCGTAGTCGTTCACCCCGACGGGCGCGGCACCGACATCGCGCCGCGCGGTTGGGTGGACCTGCGTCCCTCCAACATGGAGCAGTGGGTACGACGCGCGCGCTCGATCGTGGACGCGACCCACGACGGCGACAACGGATCGGGCGCCGACTGGACGGCTGTCGATCCCGACGCGGCGATCGCGCCGGCCCCTCTCGCGGTGTGGATTTTCGAGCACGAGGATGGCGGCTTCCGAGTGAAGCGTTAGCAGGACCAGGGAATGGGGAAGCGCTCGCTGACGCTCGCTTCGGGAAGCGCTTCGCTTGGGGAAGCGGCGGCGACGCCGCCTGAGGGAGTGGAAGGACATCAGTTGTCTCTGGGTGGAGGGTGCCGGAACGCGCGGGCGCGCGCATGGCACTCACGTCGCGCAGACCATCGATGTTGTTCCGCTCCCTCAGGCGGCGTCGCCGCCGCTTCCCCCAGCGAAGCGCTTCCCCCAGCGAGCGTCGGCGAGCGCTTCCCGATCTAAAACGGCGGATAAATCGAAAACTGCCAGACGCCCCGGTGCCCGGTCGCTTCCGTCGGAATCGCGTAGCTCCAACCGAGGATCACATAGTTGAACATGTTGATCCGGAGGCTCACGCCGTGGCTCGTGAGTAGGCCGCGTACGTTGGTCGGGTCGTTGACGCGCACGCGATGGAGCACCACGTCCTGGCCGGTGAACCACGCCGTGCCGACGTCGTAGAAGAACGCGCCCTCGATCGGCGGAATCGGAATCACGCCGGCGATCGTGCCGCCGCGCACGATCGGGAAGCGGAGCTCGGCGCTCGCCATCGCGAGGCTGCTGCCGAGCAGGGGGGAGCAGCGATAGAGCGCGGCCGTCGTCGTGGTCGGGCAGCTGCTCTGGGCGGCCGAGAAGGTCGCGCCGTCGTAGCCGCGCATCTCGTCGGAGTACGCGATGTACTTGCGCAGCGAGTCGGCGTCACGGCCCGTGGAGACGTTGGCCATGACGCGCGTCGCCACCGTCAGATAGCTGAACAGAATCGGGTCGTAGCGACGGTAGTCGGCCAGGTACTCGGTCCACTTGAGGCTGCCCACGGCCGGTTCGACCTGGAAGCGGTAGCGGCGGCCGTAAATGGGCGACGTGAATCCCCACAGCACGTTGTCGGAGACATACGCCAGGAGCGGCTGCGCGTAGTTCACGGTTCGCGCGTTCTGATCCTTTTCGCCGAACGGATCGATCTGCGTGTACGACGAGTCCAGCTGCCGCGTGAACACGAGGTCGCTGCGCTGCAGGTTCGTTAGGCGCATGCCCAACTCGACGCGCGTGAAGCGGTCGAGCGGGTAGATCCCCACGCCGTACGCCTGGCGCACCATGTAGCGCGTGATGATCTGCGTTTCGAAGAAGCCCTGCGGGTTGGCCTCGAGGCCGTACCCATTGGCGAAGTAGTAGGGCTGCTGGTAGATGCCGGTCGAATACTGGAAGCGCTGGCCGAGGTTCGTGTAGCCGGCGAACACCTGGGCGTCGGACACGCGGCCGTTCACGGCGCCGGCGAACGCGAGCTGGTTGTCGCCGGTCATGTCGCTGAGAATGATGGCCGTGCCGCCGTAGACGCCGTTCCCGAATTCATCGGTCGCATAGCCCACGGATGGCCGGGCCACGTAGTCGGGCGCAAACTTCACGCGGTACTTGTAGCGCTTGAAGGTCGTGCTGTCGGGCAGCGTGAGATCGGCGCTGTCGAGCAGCGCCTCCACGGTCACCGGCGCGCGCGTGTGCGCGACGGTATCGCCGGCGAGATCGCTGGCCGGCGCGGGAACGGCGCGCGACGCCTCGGACGGCGCGACGTCCACCCCGTTAGGCACGAGGTCGCCCGGCGCCGGGTTCGCGCGGTCGGCGAGGATGCGCCCGCCGCCCCCGCTGCCGCCGCTGCGCTGCGCCACCGTCTGGTCGGCCGGCGCCTCGGGCCTCGCGATCAACGACCGCGGATGGTCCACCGACCAGATCGAGTAGTTGCCGTCCTCGTAGTAGGTATACACGAGACGATCGGTACCGCGCGCCCACGAAATGGCGGGACTCACTTCCGTAATCGCCGTCACACCGCCCACCACATGCGTGAGCTGGTGCTGCTCGGCGGTCGCGAGGTCGGCGAGGAAGAGATTCTCGATCCCGGTACGGTTGCTCACAAATGCGATCGACCGGCCATCGGGCGACCACATCGGGTTGATATTGAGGCCGCTCTGACCGGGCAGTACGTCGATCGAGCCGTCGCGCACGTGGTAGAGCGCGATGCGCATTTTCGGGAAGTGCAGTTGGGCGAGATCGGCGCCGTCGCCGCGGTCGGTCGCGAACGCGATGGTCGCGCCGTCGGGCGACCACTGCGGCTGGAGGTCGCCGTAGCGGTCGTTGGTCAACTGTCTGAGCCCCGTGCCGTCGGCGTTGATCAGGTACAGATCGGTGACGCCGCCGTGGTTGCCCGAGAACACGATGTGCTTGGCATCCGGCGACCAGCTCGGGCTCGTGATACCGTCGAGCGGCAGATGAATCTGCGCGATCCGCTCGTGCGTGGCGACATCCAGGATGTAGAGCTCTTCCTTGCCCTCGCCTAACGCAGTGAACGCGAGTCGCTTGCTGTCGGGGGAGAACGCGCTCTGCGAGTAGAGAATCTGCAGCTCTTCGAAGTTCGGGTCGAAGGTGCTCTTCACGAGGCGCGCGATGCGTTTGCCCGTGCGCGCATCGGCCAGCCACAGATCGATGAACACCTGGCCGCGAATGAAGCTGCCGTTGGAGAGGAACGCGATGTAGTGCCCGTCGGGCGACAGCGCCGGCGCGAGGAAGATCTGCCCGCCGCTCCGCCGTTCGGTGAGCAGGGGCTGCGAGAAGGTCCGCGGCCGCTCGAGCCGCGCCACCGGCGGCAGATACCGTTCGCGCATCGCGAAGCGCCACGCGTTGCCCAGGTCGTCCAGCGACATGCCCGTTTCGCGCGAGAACGCCGCCGGTACGCCTAACGAAGCGGCGTCGCTCAGGATCGCGCCGATCACGTCGTCGCCCCACCGCTGGCCAACGTATGCCCAGAACGACTCGCCGTAGCGGTACGGGAAATACAGGTCGGGCCGCTCCGTCATCAGCCGCATCGACGGCAGATTGTCGTTGAGCGCCGCGTCGCGGATCACCGTCGCCGTGTGCGGGTCGTCGGGGCCGATCGACAGATACTCGGCCATGCCCTCCATGAACCAGAGCGGCGGATCGACCGCGGTCAGCGACGGGATCGCGGCTCCCGCGCCGTGCCCGTGCTGGAAGATGTCGAACTGGAACTCGTGCACCATTTCGTGCGTCAGGACATGCTCGAACGACCGGTAGTCGCCCGTGAACGGCAGCAGCATGCGGTCGCGCAGCGGCTCCGTGACGCCGCCCGTGCCTTCGCCTAAATCTCCGGTGACGTTGTTCTGCCCGAAGTCCGATCGCGAGGCGAACACCATGATCGGTTTTTTCTCGCGGAACTCGTGCGACAGCACGCGCGACAACCGGGCGTACGCGCGCTCGGCTAACCGAGCCGCGTCCATCGCCGCTTCGCGCTCGTCGGGATAGTAATGAATGAGGAAGTGATCGGTCTCGATCACTTGCCAATCGAAATTCCGATACTGGACTTGGTTCTGTCCGAAATAATCCTGGGCATGCAGCGCGGCCGGGCCGACCGCGATCAGCGCCGCGACAGGAAGAACGCGACGTGCCCAGGTGGACGTCACATGCCCGCCCGCAATCCCTCGATCGGGACCGCCGCCGCATCACCCCACAATCGTTCCAACTGATAAAATGACCGAAGCGTGGGGTGGAACACGTGAACCACGAAATCGATGTAGTCGAGCAACACCCAGCGTCCCTGGGGCAGCCCTTCTACGTGATGCACTCGTACGCCGTGCTTCTTGAGCTGCTCCATCACGTGCTCGGCGATCGCGCGCACGTGCGTGTCGGACGAGCCGCTCGCGATGACGAAGTAGTCCGTCGCATCGGAGACGCGCGCGAGGTCGAGCATCACGACGTCGTTGGCTTTGAGGTCCGAGCAGAGGTGGGCGGCTCGGCGCGCGAGCGTGAGCGAATCGGTTTGCGGTTGTGGCAACGGCTGCGACATGCTGTGCTCGATCAGGGCAGGGCGAAGTGTGAGGACGTCATCGCCGCGGTCCAATGCGACGGGATGTTCCAACGTAATGCATAACCCTCCGCCTGCCGCGCAATCCACCTCGCGCGTGTCGCGGACGGTCCAGCCCTCGGCGCTGCGAGATCGGGTAGCACGAAACAATGCGTCGCTCCAGCGTGGTCGACCACGGTCGGTCGCCTGCGTGCCTCGTACGCAACGAGCGTGCTCGATACCCAATCGCCCAGTTTCGTTCCGGTCAGCGCGTGGTGTGGAGTGATGCGTCCGCGGAACGAAACAGCCGCCCCGAGATCCAGAACCCCAGGGCGGCTGTCAGAAAACGGTACGATGTGGATGCGCTACTGCTTGATCACCCACACTTTGATGTCGGGCTTGACCTCGGCGTGGAGGCGAATCGGCACGCGATACACGCCCAACGCCTTGATCGGCTCGTGCAGCTCGATCTGGCGCTTCTCGATTTCGGGGAAGCCCTGCGTGTGGAGCTGCTGGGCGATGTCCGCGGCCGTCACCGAGCCGAACAACTTCTCTTCGTCGCCCACGCGGGCGGAGAAGGTCAGTGACACCTGCTGCAGACGGTCGGCGACGGTCTGCGCGGCGTCTCGGCGGGCGTTCTCTGCCGCCTCGAGGCGCGCGCGCTCGGTGGCGATGCGCTTGCGATTGCCGGCCGTGGCCTCGTAAGCCAGTCCGCGCGGAATGAGGTAGTTGCGCGCGTAGCCGTTGGAGACTTTGACGATGTCGCCCGGCTTGCCCACGTTTTCGATGGCGTTGCGAAGAATGACTTCCATGTCGTGCTCCGGTCGGACGAAGGGGTAACGTTAGGCGAAGAACAAGACGAGGTCAGGAGCGGTCGCTGCCGCCCGTCAGCGAGTGCTTGAGACGGCGGCGCCAGTCGATCCAGGTGTCACTCAAGCCGAGGCCGACCGCCCATGGGACAGTGACCAACGACAGCGGGAACGCCGCGACGGCGACGGCGACACTCGTCACGGCGACGCGCCGCGAAATGAACCACGCGTAGATCCCATAGCCGCGCAGCGCGTACAGCGTCCCGAAAAAGATGAGCACGCTGGTGCCGATGGCCGCCAGCGCGTCGCGCGAGGGGATCAGGATCAGGGCAATACCGGCGACCAGCGCCCAGACCAATTGGTCGCCGAAAGTGAACTGCTTGAGCGGAGCGAGCGGCGCGCCGATCCGCACCCGGCTCAGGCGGTGAAACAGGGCCCAGGCGAGCGCGAGCGCCGCCAGCGCCTCGAGGGCCAGCGTCGCGGGATAGAGCGGCGCTGCGTGCTCGGATAATGTGTCCTGCACCTCGGCCTGCCGCGCTGCCACCTCGTGCGCCATGCCCGACAGGTTCGGGAACGACTCGGCGACCTGGGACGCGTCCTTCTGCATTTCATCCACTGCCGCGCTGTTCCGGGCGGCGAACTGCGCGGCGAAGATGCGCTCGGCGGAGCCGATGTCCAATCGACCGACGCCGATCACGCCTAACGACAGCACGATGGCGAGGCCGAGCCCCATGAGCGCGCGCGTCATGAACGGCTGACCCCGTCCGACGAGGCACACCACGCCGAACGCAGCCGCGACGATCACGCCCCAGCCGCGAGCCAGGGCGTAGTAGGCGTCGTCGACGCCGGCGGGCGGCGGCAGCACGAGGATCGCCGCGGCGAGCGTCGACCAGATGACTGCCAGCCAGAGCGAGCCGCC
>DASYXE010000539.1:0-2811 GCA_035935375.1 Gemmatimonadaceae bacterium
CACGTTGGCGCCGGTGCGGACCACGAGCGCCATCGTCTGTTGCACGCCGCCGAACGTGGTGTCGGACGCCACCGACTCGGACTGATAGATCTCCGGCGCCGGCGGCGCGGCCAACGACGTGTCGCGGACATCGCTCACCACACCGATCACCCGGAGCGGAACGCTCGTTGGAAGCTCGCGGACCCACTTGCCCAACGCGCTCGCGCCGGTCGAGTCGTGGAAGTACACCCGCGCCGCGGTCCGGCTGATCACCACCTCGGCGGGAGTTTGCCGCTGGATGTGATCGAACCCGTGCCCGAGGATGATCGGCATGTGCATGGTAGAGAAGTAGCCGCTATCCACCATGCTGTAGATGGCGAGCGGCGGAACCCGCGTCCGATCCGCGTCGTTGCCTTCGGCGTACGTGGGGTCCCAGTTCATGCCATTGCCGCTGAGCGGCAGGTGCGCCGTTAGGCCAACGGAACGCACGCCGGGAATCTGTGCGGCGCGCTGCGTGAGCTGGGCATAAAACTGAACGATGGCGGTGTCATTGGGATAGCGCTGGTGCGGCGTGGTGATCCAGAGCGTGGCGAGCCCGTCGGCGTCGAAGCCTGGACGCACGCGCGTGAGGCGCTCGAAGCTCCGGAGTAAGAGGCCCGACGTCGCGAGCACCACGAGGGCGAACGCGATTTGCGCGCCCACGAGCACGCTGCGCGCCCGCTGCCGATCGCGGCCGATGGTGCCGCCGCGGTCGCCCTCGCGGAGTCCGGAGTACACGGGGCCGCTCAAGAATCGAAGCGCCGGCACCAGGCTGCATGCGAACGCAGCGAGCAGCGTCGTGAGAAGCGTGAACGCGACCACCTGCCATCCCACGTGGATTTCGGTGAGGCGAGGAATCTGGGTTGGGCCGTTGGCCACCAGAAGGCGCACGCCGACCCAGGCGCCGCCCAACCCGAGCACGGCGGCGACGGACGCGAGCACGATGGCCTCGCCGAAGAACTGTCCGACCACGCGCCTGTGCCCAGCGCCTAACGCAGCGCGCACCGCGAATTCGCGATGCCGGGCGTCGGCGCGCACGAGCATCAGGTTGGCGACATTGGTGCACGTCACGAGCAGGACCAGCAGGGCCGTGGCCGCGATCATCCAGAGCGTGCGGGAGACGTCGCCCACCACATCGTGGCGCAACGTGGTGAGATACGGCACCGGCTTGACCTGGTTCAACATCATCTGGCTGGTGACGCCCGGCACGAGCATCGGCGTGACCTCGACCAGGCGCGGGAGGACGTGCGTGAACTCGCGCTCTGTCTGGTCGAGCGTGACGCCGGGCTTGAGCCGCGCAACCACGTTGTAGTTGAACCCTCCGCTCTGCGGATCGTTCGGATCGAGGCGCAGCGGAACCCAGAGCTGCGTGTTGTTGTCGGGAAACCGGAACGAGGCCGGCATGACGCCGATGATCTCCGTGCTGCGGCCGTAGATCATGACGTTCTTGCCGATGATGTTCGGGTCGGCTCCATAGCGCGATCGCCAGAGGCCGTCGCTGATCACGAGGACCCGCGCCCCGTTCGGCAGATCTTCTTCCGGCGTGAACCAGCGACCGAGTGTGGGCGGCACCTCGAGCACTTGCGCGAGGTTCGCGGTCGCCTGCGCGTCATCGAGGTGCGCGGGCTCCGCGCGTTGCTGGAGGTCGACGAGATCGACCGAGTTGGACTGGTAGGCCGCTATTCCGCTGATGGTTTTCGCGAACCGTTGAAACGTGAAATACGTGCCGCGCGTCTGCTGCGCCTGCGGGAGTCCCACGGACGGCATGTGAAACCAGGCACCGACGAGTCGGCCGGGGTCGCCGTAGGGCAGCGGCCGCAAGAGCACCGCGTCCACGACCGCGAAGATGGCCGTCGCGGCGCCGATGCCGATGGCGAGCGTAAGGATGACGGAGGCGCTGAAGGCGGGGGCGCGCCGCAGCGACCGCCAGGATTGCCTGAGGGAGGAGCGCAGGCTCATTGAAGGCTCTTGGGGTGTCGAGTGACACCCGTGCGTACGAGACTCGGCGCGAGCCGGTTTCACGACCGGCCCGGGCAGGGATACGCACATCAAAACGATCGGCCTCGTGAGCGCAAGTTGCGGAACCGCAGCGCGGGCGAGTATATAAGACTGGACCGCCTAACGGTTAGGAGGCACCGTGGCCACTCCCCGCCCAGCCCCGGAAACGGTGGACGCGTACATCGCGCGGTGCCCGCCTCACGTTCGCTCGGCGCTCCAGCGCATCCGGCGCATCGTTCGCCGCGCCGCGCCGGACGCCGAAGAGACCATCAGCTACCGGATACCGACGTTCACGCGGAATGGCGTGCTGCTGCATGTCGCCGCCTTCACGAACCACATCGGGCTCTTTCCGCCGGTGAGGGGCGACGCGCGCATCGAAAAGGCCGCCGCGCGGTACGCCGGCCCGAAGGGCAACCTGCGCTTTCCGCTGGATGAGCCAATCCCGTATACGCTCATCGAGCGCATCGCAAAGCTCCGGGTGAAACAGAACCGGGCGAAGACCTCAGGGAGCAAGAAGGCGCGGCGTCGCTGACGGGATGTGACGTTCGTCGGGGCCCTGCTCGTGGCCGCGGCCGGATTCGCCGCGGCCGCGCGCATCTCGCGTGGCGCTATCGCGACCAGGGAAAGGACAGCGCCAGGGCGCTTACGGGCTAACGGCACGTTAGCAGCGGCATCCTCCTGCGCGGCGTCGGCGCGCCGATCGGCGGGCACGCCCCCTGCATTCCCGACCGTATCGTCGGGAACTTCGGTTCGGGTTCAACGGTCAACATGTCTTTGCTCATCATTTCGGCAACC
>DASYXE010000540.1:0-2582 GCA_035935375.1 Gemmatimonadaceae bacterium
ACGAGCATGGCGAGCGGATTGGCCGCCATTGCGGCGAGATCGCTCAGTGCTGCCGCCGCCACGCGCCAGCCGATTTCGCGGGGCGTGAGCCAGTCGCGGCGAAAGTGCACGCCGTCCACTGCGCTGTCGGCGCTGGCGACGAGGTGCTGTCCCGCGGGCACATCGAGGAGTGCGGCGTCGTCGCCGATGCCAAAGGCCGCGTCGCCCCAGCGCTTCAACAAGGCGCGTACGCGGTCGAACTCCTTTCCCGGGCCGAGCGGTGTGTCGTCGTTCATCGGATCGCAAGCTAACGGTTCATCCGCACGCCGCTGGCGGAAACGTCGCAACGGCTGCGGTTCACGGCGCTGTGGATGCGACAGGCCGGACGCTGGCAAGAGGTCGTCCGGCACGCGAACGTGGTGCCGCCACAGTAGGCAGCGCGCTCGAACCGGTCGGCTAACGCGGTTGGTACACCGCACGCGGTGCGTCTCTTGCAATGCGGGTGGCGCGGGATTTTCCGCACGCACGATCGACCCATCCGGAGGCCGTATGCCATTCGCACGCCGGTACACAGATCTCTCTCTCCTCGTGATTGCTTGCGTCGCGTTCGGTGCATGCAAGGGCAAAGAAGGTGCATCGACGGCCGACACGACCTCAGCAGCGGCGGCTGCCGCGCCGGCCGACTCGACAGCTGCCGCGGCCCCTGCCGCGCCGACCACGACGACGCTCTCTGATGCGAACATCGTCGCGCTGCTCGATGAGGTAAACATGGCCGACAGTACGCTCGGAGCGGCTGCACTTCCGAATGCGACGAACGGTCAAGTGAAGCAGTTCGCCAAGCTGATGATGGGCGAGCATCACGCGCTGCGCGTCAAGGGACAGCAAGTCGCCAAGGCGCAGAACATCACGCCGCAGATGCCCACCACCGATCCATTCACGAGCGCCGTGCAGGGTGAGCAGTCGGCCCTCGGGTCGGCCGCCAAAGGTCACGCCTTTGATTCGACGTACATCGCCAACGAGGTGGGCATTCACCAGGCGGTGATCAGTTGGGCGGGCACGGCGGAGAGCCAGGCGCAGAATCAGGCGCTCAAGGATCTGATCAAGGCCGCCGGGCCGGTCTTACAGAAACATCTCGATCGCGCCCAAGCGATCCAGAAGGCGCTGCACTAGCGGACACGTTTTGACGTGAGCGAGCGCGTTGGATCACACGCGTCGAGGGGTGTGGTCCGGCGCGACCGCTCATGACGTGGCCAGAATCAAGAGGCGGTTCAGCAGCGTGGGTCGCGACAGGCTCGCGCGCAACTTCGGCGCGAGCCGGCTATCGACACTGAATCGGCGGTTCGATGGCGTGGACAGCGCGAATACGTTCGCCGCGAGTATGACGAGGTAGACCACCGGACCCTCGGGCGTGCTCGCTTGGGCGATCAGCAGGTTCACCGCCTGCAGCACGCCCAGGAGAGCGCCGGCTCTGGTGAACGCGCCTAACGCCAGCGACGCGCCGATCACGACCTCCGTTACACCAATGAGCCAACCAAAGAGATGGAAGTGCGGCACGACCACGTGCTGCAGAAAGGCTCGATAGAGGTCGACCGTTGGATACCGGATACTCTGCTCGAACGCGAACATGAGGCCTCGCGGGTCGTGCAGGCCGAAGTCGGGTGGGAGCTTCCAGTGCTGCTCGTACAGCCAATACAACCCCACGGCGATGCGGACTGCCGCGAACAATGCCGCCTGCCTAACCGGACGAGGCTCGGGCGTACCTCGCGCGCGGTCGCGAGGCGGCTCGGCAGTCATTTCACCGTTCCGTTCCGAGAGTCCAACGCGCTACCCTACCGCTCGGGTTTGTACCACCGCTTCATGGCGTGTCCGGATACGCCGAGGCTGTGCAAGAGCGTCATGATCCAAACGGTGCCGATCGTCTTCACCCAACCATTCCGCCGGTGCCGCCGAGCAGAGGTGACAACCGTTTCGTCGAGCAGCGCGAGTCGACCGTGGCGCCGAAGCCGTTCGAGAATCTCCTTGTCCTCCATCACGCTCCAATCCTTGAATCCGCCCACGCGCTCAAACACGTCACGCCGAACGAACAGCGCTTGGTCGCCAAAAAAAGAGTTGGCAAGGGAAGACCGAAAGTTCACGTGGCGGGCCAGGAGTGTCGCCAGCCATCCGGGCTGATCGAAGCGCAACTGAAACGCGCCGCCCACCACGTCCACGTCGTCCAGCGCACTGGCGATGGCTGCTGCCGCTCCCATCGGGACCATCGTGTCGGCGTGCAAGAAGAGGAGCACGTCCCCCGTGGCGACCGCGGCCGCGCGATTGAGCGCCGCTCCGCGAGTCAAGGACAACTCGAGCACAGTGGCGTAGGGTCGCGCGAGGTCCGCTGTATGGTCCGCACTGCACCCGTCCGCCACGATCACCTCGTGGGGAGCCAACGCGTCGACGGCACGACGCAGTGTCTCAGCGATCACCGCCTCTTCATTGAGCGTGGGAACGATGACCGACAGCTTCACGGATGACTCGCGTAGCGATTTGACGCCGGGGGCGCCATGCAGGATATTCGGCCACCGATCACATCCGACAGCGCAACATCGTCCGCCGGCTGGGAA
>DASYXE010000541.1:0-3290 GCA_035935375.1 Gemmatimonadaceae bacterium
GCCAGTGGTTTCGGCCTGATCTACATGCTGGCGTTGCTGTTCTCGTCCAATTATCCCGGTCCGGCTGTCGCACCGTGGCAGTATTTCGGTGCGTCCTTGGACCATTCAGTCCTGGCGATGTGCTTTGCCACCTTCGCGATCAGCCGGCCCTTTGCGTTCTCGCTCTCCGCCATGCTGGCCCGTCGCGCCTCTGTCGGCACGCCGGTGATGGAGCGGATTCGCGGCGTCCAGGGCGGCAGGAGCTCACTCGTCATCGTGCCGGGCGGTGATCGCGGCGCCGGCGATGACCGCGCCGAGCATCGCGGCGCCTAACGCAAGCCGGGGTTGGCGCTTCGCGATCCAGAGCTCCGCGATGGCCGCACGCGCGCGATCGTCGAATCGCCTGCACGGGCCGCCGGCAGTGCGCGCCCCGCTCACAGCCGAACGCACCAGCCATGCCGCAGCATCCGGAATCGAGCACGGTACAGTCGAGCCCGCTGTGATTCAACTCGGCACCCGTTCCGACGCGTTTGACCCCCATGGCGCGAGCCGCAGCCGAGTTGTAAACTAGCATGGCGCATTGGCGCATCGGGCGCATTTTCCCTGAGGAATCGGGTCGTCGTGAGCATGGCACTCAACAGCCCGAGGATGCTCCCAGACGAAGCGGAAAGGCTCCTGGCGGAGCTGTGGCGTCGACTCCTCTTGAGCGATGCCCGGGATCTCACGCGCCGAGAAGTGAGTGAGTTTGCGCGACCCGTGTGCGCGATCGCGCGCGCGGCCGGCTTGCTTCCCGAAGAGCTGATCGTGGCGATCAAGAAGAGTTGGAACACGCGTCACGAGCTACGCCCGCCGAGCCAGCGGAGACGGTTGGAAGACGTTCTCAACAGCGTGATCTCTGTGTGCATCGACGAGTTCTATCGGGTCGACGCCCGCCCCGTGATGAACCGTTCCGATGCGGCAACCCGGTGATGCGAGCGCGCGGATGCGTGCGCCACAGCGACCGCGTTAGGTAGACACGTCGTCCAGCGGCGACTCGGCCGTCGGCAGGGCGAGCGTGAAGGCTGACCCGCCGCTTTCCGTCGTGCGAACGCGAAGATCGCCTCCCATGCCGCGCGCCAGGTCGCGGCTGATGGCCAATCCGAGTCCCGTTCCTTCGGTGGTGTGAGTCAGCTTCCGGTGGATCTGCACGAAGGGGTCGAACACGACCTCTTGCCGATCCCGCGGAATGCCGATGCCGGTGTCGCTGATGCGCAGGAGCGCGAAGTCGGATGGTGCGTGTCCGACCTCGCGCTCCGGCGTCTCGATCTCGATGTGGCCGCCGGCGTCCGTGAACTTCACTGCGTTCGACAACAAGTTGAGCAGAATCTGCTTGACCTTCTCGCGATCGCCGCGCGCCACCACGTCGCGTGCCACGCGCACATCGGAGCTCAGCTTCCTGGCCGCGAGCATCGGCTGCACCATCGAGAGGACTTCCTCGACGACCTCCCACAGGTGCACGTCGCCGAGCGCGTACTCCGTGTGACCGGCTTCGATCTTGGCGAAGTTCAAGACATCGTTGATCAACGACAGGAGATGCGCCTCGCTGCGCTGGATCCTGCCTAACGCCTCGTGCTGACCGGCAGTGACCGGTCCATGAAGTCCCATGTCGAGCAGTTCGGCGTGGCCGGCGATCGCGTTGAGTGGCGTGCGCAGCTCGTGGCTCATCGCCGCCAGGAACTCCGACTTGGCGCGATTCGCCTCCTCGGCGTCGAGGCGCGTCTGTTCGGCTTCGCGGCGTGCGCGCACCAGGTCGGAGACCTCGACCGCGTGAAAAAAGATGCCTTCCACGTTGTCGTTTTCGTCGCGAATCGGTTGGCACACGAAATTGTAGAAATGCTCCTCTGACACGCCATCGCCGTCTGGATCGAACACCGCACGAAATTCATTGGCACCGACGGGCTGCCCCGTCTGGTACACCGTATCGAAGATCTCGTACATGCCCTGGTGCTCGCGATCGGGAAGCGCTTCGCGAAGCGGTTTGCCGAGAACCTCCCCGTTGCCGAAGAGGCCCAGGTAGCTCGGATTGGCAATCTCGAAGACGTGCTCCGGTCCCCGAAATACTGCGATTGCGGCCGGCGCCTGCACGAACAGATGGCGGAACCGCGCCCGCTCGGCTTCGATCGCCGCCAGCACGCGCTGGTGCTCATCGGTGCGGCGTCGCTCGTACGCGAGCTCCTTGCCGCGACGCATCTGGGCATCGACGCGCGACACGAGCTCTCTGGCGCTGAACGGTTTCACGAGGTAGTCGTCCGCGCCGGCGCGCAATCCCTCGACCCGCGCCTCTTCGCCGGCCCGCGCCGAAAGCAAAATGAACGGCATGGACTTCCTGTGCGGATCCGCTCGAATCGCACTCAGGAGCTGGAAGCCGTCGAGCTCCGGCATCATGACGTCGCTGAGGATCACATCGGGCGTGTCCGCGCGCACGGCTTCGAGCGCCGCCGCTCCGTTAGGCACAGCGGTCACCCGCCATCCGCGCTCGCGGAGCAGGCGCGTGACGTAGTCGCGCATGTCGGCGTTGTCGTCGGCCACGAGCGCCGACCCATGCTCGACGAGGCCGCGGTCGCCGCTCGGATCGTGGTCGGGATGCGACGCGTCCGGCAGCCACCGCAGCGCCTCCTCCACGTACGACGCGGCCACCGAGCGCCCGCGAGCGCTGTCCGTCGGATGCACGACGTCGCGCATCACGCGCTCCGCCGGGACGTGCGCGGTGCCGAACGGGATGCCGACAGTGAACGTCGTCCCGCTTCCCGGTGTGCTGGCGACGGCGATCGTGCCCCCCTGCAGCTTGACGAGCTCCTGGACGAGCGCGAGACCGATACCGGTACCCTCGTGCGTCCGGCTCCTGACGTTAGGCACGCGGTGAAATCGCTCGAAGATGCGGGGCAGCTGGTCCGCGGCAATGCCCACGCCCGTGTCCTGGACCGTGAGCACCGCGCGGTGATCGATGGCCTCGGTCGTGACGCGGATCTCGCCTTCGAACGTATGCTTGAGCGCGTTCGAGAGCAGGTTCAGGACGACCTTCTCCCACATGTCGCGGTCGAGGTACACCGGTTCGGGAAGTGGGTCTCCCCCGACCACGAGCCGCAGGCCGGCGCGTTCGATCGCCGAGCGGAAGTTCGACGCGAGGTCGGCGGTGAAGACGGCGAGATCCGTGCGTTCGTAGAACGCCTGCGCCCGCCCCGCTTCAATGCGCGAAAAGTCGAGCAGGGAATTGACCAGCTTGAGCAATCGCAGCGCGTTTCGGTGCACGATCGAGAGGCGTTCTCGATTCG
>DASYXE010000542.1:0-26707 GCA_035935375.1 Gemmatimonadaceae bacterium
GGCACCGTGGTTGTGTTGGGCGGAGACGGCACGCTCAAAGAGGTGGCCGGTGCATTGGCGCATTCCGGGCGTCCTGTGGGCATTCTGCCCGGAGGCACAGGCAACCTCGTTGCCCGTTCGTTCGGGATCCCGATGGAGGCGGACGGGGCTGCGCGTGTCGTCTTGGAGGGGAGGACGGCCGCCATCGATCTCGGACGCGTACGAGGACACGGGACGACGCCGCACTGGTTTGCGTTCTCGGTGAGCGTCGGCGTCGATGTCCGCATGCTGGCACGCACGCGGTCGACTGCAAAGCGCTGGTTCGGGCCGCTGGCCTACGCGACGACCGCACTCGCCGAGATGGTGGACTTCACGACGTTCCGGGCGCGCATTGCGATCGACAACGAGGCGCTGGAGCGTGACGCGGCGGAGGTGATGATCGCCAATATCGGGAGTGTGTTGAACGACTTGCTCGTGCTCGGGCCGGGGGTCCGGTCGAACGACGGCCGGCTCGATCTGTGTCTCTATTCCCCCACGAACGCCCGACAGGCCATCGGAGTGCTGTGGCGCATGATTCGCCGGCGCTTCGATGCGCCCGACCGGCTGTTGTTTCGCACGGGACGGGTGTTCCGCGTGGAGTGCGATCCCCCGCAGGTGGTGCAGGCCGACGGCGAGCTAGTCGGCACGACGCCATTCGACGTCGAGATCGATGAGGGTGCCGTGATGTTCCTGGTCCCACGAGGACGTAATTGACCGCGTCAGACCCGCGACTCACATTCGTCGGGGTCGTCGAGTCCCACGTCGCTCTCAGCTGACGGCCGTCGCATGACTAACGTTGCCGAAGGATTCGAGCCAGCGAGGCTATCCGGCACGGACGAGTCGCTGCTCCTCGCCGGTCTTCCGCCCGACAAGGCCGAGGCCGTGCGGGAGCTGTTGCGAGAGCGGAGCTATTTGAGCGAGCAGTATCGCCGCGTGATCGAGACCGCGAGCGACGCCATCCTCATCACCGATCCCGAGCGGCGCATCGCGTTCGCGAACTCGGCGGCACACCAACTGTTCGGCCATCCGCGCGACACGCTCATCGGCATGCGCGTGGCCGACACGCTGCCGCCGGAGATGCACGACTCGGTGTCGGCCTTCGAGGCGGCAGCGTTGGGCGGCACGCCGCAGCGGTACGAGACGGTGGTGCTGCGGAGCACGGGCGAACGCCGGACGGTGTCCGTTAGCACGTCGCCCTTGCGCGAGGGGAATCAGGTGACCGGGGTGGTCGCGTCGCTGCGCGATGTGACGGACGAGCGACGCGCGCGTGACGCGGTGGCGCGCTCGGAAGCGCGGTATCGCAATCTCGTGGAGACGGCTACCGACGCCATCTACACAATGGATGCCGACGGGTGCTTCATGTCGGTGAACCACGCGACGTGCGAGATCGTGGGCTACTCGCGCGAGGAGCTGCTCGGCCGGCGCGCGCGGTGGTTGTTGGACCCCGATGAATCGGCGGACGTCGATCGCCACTTCCGCTGCGCGCTGGACGGACGCGCACGCCGCTACGAGTGCCATCTCTATCGGAAAGATGGCGATCGCCGGCTGCTGTCGGTGACCAACACGCCGATCTTCCAGGGCACCACCGTAGTCGGCGTGCTCGGCATCGCGCGAGACATCACCGCCGATCGGGATCGCGAAGAGGCCCTGCTGCGCTCGGAGGCGCGGTACGAGCACCTGGTGGAGACCGCACCCGACGCGATCTTCACGCTCGACGTCGATGGACGGTTCACGTCGGTCAATCGCAGCTTCGAGCGGACGATCGGCCGCGCGCGCGCGGAATTGTTAGGCGTCCGGTACAGCACGATTCTCGATGGGAAGCAAACCGAGTGGGCAGAGGCACTCTTTCAGGCGACGCTCGCGGGGCGGCGCCAACGCTCGGAGCTCCGCTATCGCGATGTGGACGGCTCGGTGCGCACCGGGTCCATCATCACGGCACCGGTGTTGGAGGATGGGCGCATCGCCGGCATGCTCGGTCTGGTTCGCGACGTGACCGAGGAAAAGCTGCTGTCCGCGCAACTGCTGCAGCGGGAGAAGCTGGCCGCGGTCGGCCAACTCGTGAGCGGCGTCGCCCACGAGCTCAACAATCCGTTGGCCGGCATCATGGCGTTCGCGCAGCTGCTGGAGACTTCCGGCGAAGCGACGGCGGATGAGCGCGACGCGGTGGAAACGATTCACAAGGAAGCGAAGCGCGCGGCGAAGATCGTGTCGAACCTGCTGCTGTTCGCCCGGCAGCGCGATCCCGAGCGGACGAGCACGGATTTGAACCGCGTGATGATGGACACGCTCGAGCTGCGGCGGTACGTCTTGCGGACGCAGCAGGTGGAGGTGGTGACCGAGCTCGATCCGAATCTGCCGCTGGTGTGGGCGGACTCGTTCCAGCTCCAGCAGGTGGTGCTGAATCTGTTGACGAACGCGGAGCACGCGCTGCGCGGGGTGGACGGCGACCGTCGCATCGCGCTGACGACGCGCCGTGTAGAGAACCGTGTGATCGCGAGCGTCACGGACACCGGACCCGGCATTCCGCACGAGGCCCTGGACCATATCTTCAACCCGTTCTTCACGACCAAAGCGGTGGGCGAAGGTACCGGGTTAGGCCTCTCGATTTCGGATGGCATCGTGCGGCAGCACGGCGGACACATCACGGTCGCGAGCACGCCGGGCAACGGCGCCACGTTTTCGATCGAGCTGCCGATCACGACGCCGCCGACGCGCGATGGGGCCGTCAATCAGCACGAGGAGCTGTTGCGCGCGGCGCCGCGCACGCTGCTCATCGTGGATGACGAGCCGTCGATCCGGCGGGCGCTGACGCGGTACCTCGAGCGGGAAGGCCACACGGTGGATGCTGTCGCGACCGGCGCCGAGGGGCTCGCCCTCATGCGCGAACGCCGGTACGACGGAATTCTCCTCGATCTTCGGATGCCCGAGCAGTCGGGCGCCGCCGTGTACGCGGCCTTGGTCGAGAGCGATCCCGATCACGCGGAGCGCGTGGTGTTCGCGACGGGCGACGTAGAAAGCGATGCGGCGCGAGAATTCTTGCGAACCGCGAAGCGCCCGTACGTGAGCAAGCCGTTCGTCCTGCCGACGGTGGCGCACCTGTTGTGCAGTGTGGGCGCGCGCTGATGGCCACGATCCTCATCATCGACGACGATCCGGGCGTGTCGGCGGTGCTCGGTGCCTTCTTCGAGCGGCGGTCGCACCACGTAGTGCGCGCGGGCGGCTGCGAGGAGGGGGTGGAGACGTTTCTCCGCGTTCGGCCCGATCTCGTGCTGCTCGACTTGCGCCTGCCCGATGGGACGGGGTTCGACGTGCTCACGCGCCTCGCCGGCGAAGAGGCGGTGATCATCATGATCACGGGACACGCCGACGTTCCGTTAGCCGTGCAGGCGATGCAGGCCGGGGCCGAGCACTTCCTGCAGAAGCCGGTGGATCCGGCGCACCTCGAGGCGGCCGTGGACCGCGCGCTCGAGAAGGCGCGGCTGCGGCAGCTGGCGCAGCTGGCGCGCGAGCGGCGCGGCGGCGGCCGCGTGAGCGCCCTGTTAGGCACCTCGCCGGCGATGCGCGAGCTCGCGCATCAGGTGGAGCTGTTGGCGGCGACGGACCGGACCACGGTGCTGCTCGTGGGCGAAACGGGTACGGGGAAGGGCCGGCTCGCCGAGATGATTCACGCGACGAGCCCACGCGCCGAGGCGCCGTTTCTCGATGTGAGCTGCGTGGGGATGCCGCCGGACGCGCTCGAGGAAGAACTGTTCGGGAGCGAAGTCGAAGATCGTCCGCGACGCCGGCGCGCGGCGCTGGTCGAGATCGCGGAACGCGGGACACTGTTCCTGGACGAGGTGGTCGGCCTCGATCCGGTTCTGCAGCCGCGACTCCTCAAGCTGCTCGAGGCGCGCACTTACCGGCGCGCGGGCGGCGTGCGCGAGACGAACGCCGATGTGCGCGTCATTGCATCCACCTGCCGCGATCTGGTGGAGGAAGTGAACGCGGGCCGGCTGCGTGAAGAGCTGTACTATCGACTGAGCGTGATGCCGGTGCACCTGCCGCCGCTGCGTGCGCGGGCGCGCGAGGACCTCGTCGATCTGATCGAGCGGTTGATGCACGAGCTGCAGATTCAGGTGCGGTCTGCGCCGTCGGAGATCGCCGATGGCGCGTGGGAGGTGTTGCTCCGCTATCCCTGGCCCGGCAACCTGCGCGAGCTGCGCAACGTGCTCGAGCGCGCGTTGATCGTGGCACGTGGGGCGCGCCGCGTCGGCGCGGAGCACCTGCCGTCCGAGGTGCGGCGTGCGAGCGGCGCAGGACTCTCGAGGCACGTGCCGCGATCGCTTGACGAAGTGCAGCGCGCACACATCGAGCGCACACTGCGAGCACACACCGGCAACCGGACGCGCGCGGCCAGAGAGCTGGGCATCTCGCGGGCCACACTCATCAACAAGATCAAGCAGTACAACCTCGGCGACATGGTGTTGGCGACGGAGCCGCGCGTCGTGGGCGGAGCGGGGTAGGTCGGGACGTGCGCGGTGTCCCGTGCGTCTACACCACGGCGACCCTTCCCTTACATTCGATATCATGTCCGATCCCATCCCTCCGGCGGTACCGCACGAACACGACGGCATGACGTGCCGCGCATGCGGCCGCGAGGAACGCGCGTCAGAGGGCTACCCGTGCGCGGACTGCGGCACGTTCATCTGCCTGGTGTGCAGCTTTCGCGGTGTCGTGCGGTGCCGAGAGTGCGAGGCGACGCACGCGGCCGAAGGCCGGGGCAGCGCGACGTGAGCGACGTCGTGGTGGTGCGCCGCCGCGTTGTGTTAGGCGAGCGCGCATTCTCGGTGCTGGGCGACACGGCGTTCGACCGGCGCACCGGCGAGTGGAGCGCGCGGCTGCTGTTCGTGCCGCTGGACCGGTCGCTGCCGCGGGCGGTGGCATCCAAGCCGATCAAGCGCGGCACGCGGCGGGACGACGTGGTGCGCAGCCTGAGCGACGTGAGCGACGCCGATCTCGCGCGCGCGTCGCGGACGGTGGTGCCGGCCTCGCCGCGCCGCGCCCGGAGCCGGTGACGGATCGGGCGACGTGAGCAGCCTCGTCGTGCGGGTGTCCGTGGCGCCGGTGAATGCCGAGCCGCGCGCGGGGAGCGAGCAGGTGACGCAGGCGCTCGCGGGTCATCCGGTGGAGCAGGTGGATGGCCGAGAGCGCGAGCCGTGGCTCCCGGTCCGGCTGCGCGACGGATACGAGGGGTGGATGCACCGCGGCTACCTGTCGGACATCGATAGGAGCGCGTCGCCTAACGGAAACGGGCCGGCGCGCGTGTCGCTCGGATGCGTCGTGCGCGACGCCCACGGCGCGCGGCGCGCCTTACCGCTCGGCGCGTGGCTCGATGCCGGGGCGGTAGTGGACAGCGGCGAGACGGTCGAGCGGGGCGAGATGGCGCGGCGCTTTCCCCCGACTGCCGCGGCGGCCGCACGCAGCGCGTGCACGCGGTTCGAGGGGACGCCGTACGAGTGGGGCGGCCTCACGCCGTGGGGCGCCGATTGCTCGGGCCTCGTGCAGACGGTATTCGGGCTGCACGGCATCGCGTTACCGCGCGACGCGCGCGCGCAGGCCGAGTGCGGCGAGTCGATCGCGGCGGGGAATGCGCTGGCCGCGCTGGAGGCCGGCGACCTTGCGTTCTTCTCCGATCGCGACGACGGACGCATCACGCACGTCGCGATTGCGCTGGGCGCGTCGCGGCTGGTGCACTTGGGGCTGGGACGCGGCGGGTACGCGATCGAGAGCCTCGAGGCGCCGGATGCGTACGCGCGCGCGCTGTTGTCGCGGTTCCGTTGGGCCCGTCGCGTGCGCTGAGCGCACGGCGCGCGCGCGGTCAGCTCACCATTTTCGTGGCGGGCACGACGTTGGCGCGCACGTGCAAACGCACCTCGCCGTGCACGGAGCCATCGATCGCGACGCGCATCGCATACGTGCCGGCACTGTCGAGCGGCAGGTCGACGGCCGCGATGAGGGGGAAGTCGATTTCCGCCACCTCGGACGGCGGCGGTGCGACGTTGAGCTCTCCGTTGGATGACCAGAGCTCGGCCCCGCCGGGACTCACCCATTGCAACGCGATCACGTGTGAGCCCGCGTCGGCGCCCGTGCCCTTGAGCCGGACGACGAGGTGCGCGCGCGGGTGCACCGTCGGGAGGCCGGCGACCTGCACGGCGTCGAACACGCCGAGGATGTTGAGCTTCCCTTCGACGGAGAGATTGGCGGCGTCGGCGAACAGCGCGAAGGAGAGGTGCATGGCGGGGAAGTTAGATGCAGTGGTGAGAGGGAGGAAGGCGCTGTCGCGCGCCGGACGCGCCGCCTAGGTTTCCAGCATGACCACAGCGCTCGACACGGCGATGGCGCCCGATCGCGCGGATCCAGCCGCGCGGTCGGGCGTTTCGCTCACCGATCTCTGGCTGTTGCTGACGACCACGATCTGGGGCGCGAACTACGCGGTCGTGAAGTACGGCACGGACCACATGAACGCGCTGGCGTTCAACGGCGCGCGGATCGTGATGGCGACGCTGGCGTTCGGGGTGCTGGCGGTGGTGCAGCGCCGGCGGGCGGGCGCCCGGCGCATGGCGCGCCGCGACGTGCTCCTCCTGCTCGGGTTAGGCGTGTTGGGCAACTGCGTCTATCAGACGCTGTTCGCCGAGGGGGTGGCACACACGCGGGCGGGAAACGCGGCGCTGCTGCTGGCGGCGTCGCCGGCGCTGATCGCGGTGCTGGGTCGTTGGTTAGGCATCGAGCGCGTGGGCGGGCGCGGCTATGCGGGCGTGGCGCTCTCCGTGGCCGGCATCGCGCTCGTGGTGCTCGGCGGCGCGGCGCACGAAGCGCCCGGCGCCACGCTGACCGGGGATTCGATCGTGGTGGCCGCGGCGGTGTGCTGGGCCGTCTACACGGTGCTGCTCCAGCCGATCACGCACCGCGTATCGCTCATCGACATTTCGGCGTTGACGCTCGTGGGCGGGATGATTCCGCTGCTCGTCGTGTCGGCGCCGGCGTTCGCGGCGACGCCGTGGGGCAGCGTGAGCGCGAAGACGTGGGCGGCGATGACGTTCGCCGGCATCGGCTCGCTGGTGATCGGCTATCTCGGATGGTATCGCGGCGTCCGCGTGTTAGGCCCGACGCGTGCCGCGATCTACTCGAATCTGCAGCCGCTGGTCGCGCTCGCCGTGGCGTGGATGCTGCTGCCCGCCGAGACGCCCACGGCGTGGCAAGGTGCCGGCGCGGTGACGATCATCGCCGGCGTGGTGCTGACGCGCGCATGAAGCTCGTTCTCTTCGACATCGACGGGACCATCCTCTGGAGCGACGGCGCCGGGCGCCGCGCGATGACCGCCGCGCTCACGCGCGAGTTCGGCGGTGCCGGCCCAACGGAGTACCACTACGATGGCAAGACCGATCCGCAGATCGTGCGCGATCTGATGCGCGCGGCCGGGCATAGCGACGAGACGATCGACGCGCGCATGGATACGGTCGCGTCGAGCTACCTGTCCTTGCTCGAGCGGGAGCTCGCCACCGGCGGGCGCCGAACGCGGTTGTTCGACGGCGTGGCCGAGCTGATCACGGCGCTCGAGGCGCGGCCGGACGCCGTGGTCGGATTGCTGACGGGCAATTTTTGCGACGGCGCGATGCTCAAGCTCTCGGCGGCGGGGCTCGACGTGGGGCGGTTCCGTGTCGGCGCCTTCGGCTCGGACCATGCGGATCGGCCGGCGCTGCCGGCGGTGGCGCTCCAGCGCGCGCGCGAAACGTTAGGCATCGAGCTGAGCGGCGGGGATGTGGTGGTGATCGGCGACACGCCGGCCGACATCGCGTGCGCACGGAGTGTCGGCGCGCGCGCGGTGGCGGTGGCCACGGGCCGATTCAGCGTGGACGATCTGGCGGCGCACGGGCCGGCGGCGGTGTTCCCGACCCTCGCCGACACGCAGGCGGTGCTCGGGGCGATCTTCGATGCGTGAAGTCGAGCTCAAAGCGGTGCTCGACGACTGGACCCGCCGCGCCAGGTGCCTCACGCAAGCCGGCGCCACGCTCACGTTCGGCGGCCGCCTCGAGGACCGGCGCTACGATACGCCGCTGCGCGATCTGGCGCGGCGCGACGAGGTGTTGCGATTGCGCGTGTACCGCGATGCGTCCGGTGCGCGCGCGGAGCTGGGGTGGAAGGGTCCAACCGGCTACGAGGGCGGCTATAAAGTGCGCGACGAGCTCCAGTGCACCGCCGACGCGCCCGATGTGCTCGCCGCCTTGCTCGTCCGGCTCGGCTACGAGGTCACGCGGGCCATCGACCGGGAGATCGCGCAATACGATCTGGATGGGACCACGGTGCGGTTCGAGCGCTATCCGCGCATGGATGATCTGGTCGAAGTGGAAGGCGCGCCGGGCGGCATCGAGCGCGCGATCCTTGCGTTAGGCATCGACCGGGCGGCGTTCAGCACCGAGCGGCTCCCGCAGTTCGTCATGCGGTGGCAGCGCCGAACCGGCCAGGAACCCGCGCTCTGCGATGATGAGCTCGCGGGACGCGTGCGCTACGCGCTCGAGGACGCGTGAGATGGCGGACGCCGGCGGGGTGATGGTCACGCTGAGCGGCCTCCTGCGCGGGCACGATCTGGCCGGCGACGCGCAGGTCACGCTCGACGACGAGGCGATACGCCTCGAGCGAGCCGGCGGGCCGGTGCGACTCCCGCTCGAGCGGCTGGACGGCGCGCGCTACGCGGTGGGCACGCTCGAGCTGTTCCTGTCGCGCGGCGACGTGGTGACGTTAGGCGGGTCGCCCGCCCTGGCCCCGTTGGCGGCCGACTTGGACCGGCGCGCGATGGCGGTGCCCGAGGTCACGCGCTCGCTGCGCGGCCTGGGGTCGACGCGCGCGTCGCCGGGCGCCGATCACGATCGATATTTCGGCCCGCTGCTCACGGCGCGCCGCGAGGCCGAGGCGGCGGCGGGCCCCGATCGTGCGCGGGCGGCGTTCGACGCGCCGTCGCTGCGTGCCGCGATGATGCAGCGGCTGCACGAGCTGGCCGCGGAGCGCCATCCGTCCGAGCCGCCGGAGCGCCGCGCACTCGACGCCGAGCTCTCGGAGCTGGCCGAGCCGCTCGTCAGTGCGTTAGGCACGCTCGAGCGGGCGCAAGACGCCCTGGCGTCGAGCGACGACGCGGTGCGCTTCGCGCGGTGGCGAAGCTGGGCGGCCGCGCTGCACACGGTGTTCGAAACGGCGGACGAGGTGTGGCTAGCGGTCGTGCGCGTGCTGGCCGCCGATGCGCCGACGCGCCGGTCGCGCGCCAAGCCCCGCTTTCGCCGCGCGCCGCGGGAGGACGCGTGATCGTCGGCGTCGGCCTCGACCTCGTCGATGTCGCGCGCGTCAAACGGTTGATCGCGTCCAAGCAGACGCGCGCCCTCGAGCGGCTGTTCACCGAGGGTGAAGTGACGTACGCGATGGGCAGGCCCGAGCCGTACATGCATCTGGCCGTACGCATCGCGGCGAAAGAGGCGGCGTACAAAGCGCTGTCGGGGTCGGCCGGTGCGCGAGGGATCGGGTGGCGCGAAATGGAGGTGGTGTCGGTGGACGGCGCCGCGCCGTCATTGCTGCTGCACGGCGCCGCCGAGATCCGATGCGCCGAGATGGCGGTGACTCGCGTGTGGCTGACGTTGTCGCACAGCCAGATGACGGCGGGAGCGGTGGTCGTGCTCGAAGGAGGAGGGAAGCGGACAAAGGAAGGAGAAGCCGGCGATGACACGGACTGACGCGCGGCGCTAACGAGCAGTGGTGCCGTCCGTGTAAAGCCGATAGATTCTCTCGTCAATGCGATTTCTTCCGTGTCCAGGCTGCCTGGTAGTAGTAGCGGTCGCGGCCTTTGCTGTGCGTGCGACCGCCCAGGAAAGTCCGGCCAAGCGACTCGGCAACATCGTGGCGGTGGCGGTCGAGGAGTATGCGAAGGGAGTCGACGCGAACGGACGGCTCGTCGCGCCCGACGAATATGCGGAGACGGTCGATTTTCTGGCCGACGCGCGGGCCACGGCGCTAGAGCTGAACGGTGCCGACGCGCCGGCGATCCGGGCGCGGCTCGATTCGCTCGCGGCAGGCGTTCGGGACACCGTGCCGCCGGCGCGGCTCGCGGCGCTGCACCAGCGCTTCGCGGCTGCGTTAGGCGACGCGGCGGCCCTCGATCTGCCGGTCCGGCCGATCGACCTCGCCGACGGGCGCGCGGTGTACGCGGCGCGGTGCGCGTCGTGCCACGGCGACCGCGGGTTAGGCGACGGCCCTGCCGCCGCCGGCATTCGCCCGCCGCCGCCGGCGATCGGCGATCCGAGTGTGATGCGCGGGGTGTCGCCGGCGCTCATCTACCGCGTGGTGTCGGCGGGGGTGTCGGGGACGGCGATGCCGGCTTGGGGTGGGACGCTGACGCCCGAGCAGCGGTGGAACGTCGTCGGGTACGTGTTGTCGCTCCAGGGCGTGCGGACCGTGTGTGCGACGTGCGGCGCGTCCGAGTCCCCGTCGAACGCCGTGATGGCGGCCTTGGACTCCACTGTCGCCGCGTTGCGAGCGGGTCGCGCATCGGAGGCTCGAGAGCGGGCGGTGGATGCGTACCTCGCCTTCGAGCCCATGGAGACGGCGGCGCGGGCGAAGAGTCCGGGCCTGGTGTCCGCCATGGAACGCCGCTTCGCCGATTTTCGCGCGCACGTCGCCGCCGGCGACGTGCCTAACGCAAGGCGCGCGCGCGATGCGATCGCGGCCACCCTCCCGGCGGTGGCGGCGCTCACCCGGCGGACGTCCGGTGCCTGGGAAGCGTTCCTGCAGTCGTTCGTGATCATCGTGCGCGAGGGGTTCGAGGCGATCCTCGTGATCGGCGCGATCGTCGCTTTTCTCGTCAAGACCGGCCACGGCGATCGGCTGCGCGCGGTGTGGTACGGGGCGGGCCTGGGGGTCGTCGCGAGCGCCGCGACGGCAGTGATCCTCGAGACCGTGCTCGCGGCGGTGCCGGCGAGCCAGGATCTGATCGAAGGCGTGAGCATGCTCGTGGCGATGGTGGTGCTCTTCTGGGTGAGCTACTGGCTCATCTCGAAGGTCGAAGCCGAGCACTGGCAGCACTTCATCCGCGAGAAGGTGACGGCGGCGCTGGCGTCGGGCGGTGCGACCGCGCTCGCGTTCGTGGCATTCCTCGCCGTGTATCGCGAGGGCGCCGAGACGGCGCTGTTCTACCAGGCACTGTTGGGCGAAGCGGGCCGGCAGGCGGGCGCGATTGCGTTAGGCGTAGGCGCCGGGGCGCTCGTGCTGGCGGCGGTGTTCACGGCCTTTCACCGGTACGGCGTGAAGATACCCCTGCGGCCCTTTTTCACGATCACGAGCGGGCTGCTCTACGCCATGGCCTTCGTGTTCGCCGGGCGCGGCGTGGCCGAGCTGCAGGAAGTGGACGTGCTGCCCATCTCGTCGCTGCGCGGCGTGCCGCGCATCGAAGCGTTGGGCATCTACCCGACGGCCGAAAGCCTGGGCCTGCAGGCGGTGCTGGTGGCGCTGTTGGCCGCCGCGCTGATCGTCACGTTCCGGCCGCGCCGCGCGCCGGCGGCGCCATCCGCTTCACCATCTTCTCGAGACGGTGCACGTACTCGTCGTACTGCACGTAGAAGGCGTGACGTTGCGAGGCGAGATAGGTGATGCCGCCGCTCAGGTCGGGCCGCGCGCCGGTGCGCTGACGCTCGAACCACGCCGCGCGATCGGAGCCGGTCCGTTGGGCGAGGATCACCGACGCGACGAGCGCGGCCTGTTTGCTCACCACCGGAAAGAGCGAGCCATCGGTCTCGAACAGCCCGATCACATAGAGGCCGGGCCGGTCGCTGAAGACATTCAGATATAGTTGGGCGGCGCCCCGCTCGGCCGTGAAGACATCGCCGTCGAGGCACGGAATGGCGGACCGGAATCCCGTCGCGAAGATGATCACGTCCACGTCGGCCGAGGTGCCGTCGACGAACGTGACGCGCGTGCCGTTCAATTCGCGCACGTCGGGGACGGCGCGGACATCGCCGTGTGCGAGATAGTGCAGCAGCTGCGAGTTCACGATGGGGTGGCTCTCCAGGACCTTGTGATCGGGCCTGGGGAGCTTGTAGCGGCGCAGATCGCCGACGAGCACTCGCAGCAGCAGCGTGAGGAGCGGTTGGGCCAACCAGGCCGGCAGGTGTGGGCCGCTGCGAAAGAATGCATCCGTCGGGACGCCGAACAGATGCTTGGGGAGAAAATGATAGCCGCGGCGAAGGCTGATCAGCGTCTCGCGCGCGACGGGCGCGGCATCGCACGCGATGTCGCAACCCGAATTGCCGCCGCCCACGACGAGTACGCGCTTGCCGGCGAGCGACGCCGCATGCTTGTAGCGGCTCGAGTGGTACATCTCGCCGGCGAAGCGGCCCGGGTACGATGCGTCGACGGGATTCCAATTGTTGCCCACGGCGCACACGACGCCGCGGTATCGGCGATGGTCGCCCGACGCGAGCTCGACATCCCATGCACCATCGACCGGCGTCGCTCGCCGTACGGCGGTGTCGAACGTGATGTGTGAGCGGATCCCGTCGCGATCGGCGTAGGCGCGCAGGTACTCGAGGATGCGCGTGCGCGAGGGATAGTCGGGATAATCGGCGGGCATCGGGAAGTCGTCGAACGCCGACTGGGTGCGCGACGAGATGAAGTGCGCGCTGTCGTACATCGGCGTGCCCGGATGCTGCATGTCCCAGATGCCGCCCACATCGTGGTAGCGCTCGAACACATCGAACGCGATGCCGGCGCGCTGGAATTGGTGGGCGGTGGCGAGGCCGGACGGCCCGGCCCCGATGATACAGTACCGGGCTTCGGTGTTGGGCAAGATCGGTGAGCCGCGCGTTCAGGACCGTGACAATTTACCGATGCGCGCTGCGCGCGCGAGCGCTGGCCTGCCGGACGGCCGAGTGCGGCGGCCCACGGTATTCACACTGCGGCGCTGCGCATCGGCATGGCTCGTGCTCTTTCTGCCCACGTCGTGGCAGGCCGGGGTGCGGTGGTGAGAGTGTTCCGAGGTGTTCGTCGGGTGATTTTGCTCGTGCTGGATGGGCTGCGACCGGATGCCATCCAGACGCTGGGTTTGTCGCAGCTGGCGCGTCTCGCCGGTCGCGGCCTCTCGACGCTCCATGGGACGACGGTTGCTCCGAGCGTCACGGCGGCGTGCATGGCGTCGCTCCTAACGGGCGTACGGCCGGAGACGCATGGCGTGCGGAGTGCGAGCTTCCATGTTCCGCGCGCACGCGGGCGTGTGCGTCCGCTGCCGCGCGTTCTTGCGGAAGCCGGGTATCCAACATCCGCGTTCATGTGCCGCGTGCCGTGGCTCATGCGCGGCATCGCGCGCCGCATCGCCGGCCGCCTGGGCATCGGCTTGACCGGTTTTCACGGCACCCATGCCAACGACGTGCTCGCAGGTGCGGCGCGCGCGCTGCATGCCCAACGACGCGGGCTCATTTTGCTGCACTGGCCGGATTGCGACGACGCCGGGCACGATCACGGATGGATGTCCGAGCCCTACCAACGCGCCGCGTACGGTCTCGACACGGCGCTCGGCCGCCTGCTCGCGGGCGTCGATCTCGGTCCGACGAGCGACACGATGGTGGTCGCCATCGCGGATCATGGCGGCGGCGGGACGGTGCCGACCGATCACGACAGTGCGCATCCGTTAGACCGAACCATTCCGATCGTCATGGCGGGCGGTGGGATTGCGCCCGGTTCGCTCCACGATGGCGCGCACCTGCTGGATGTGCCGCCGACGGTTCTCCGCGCGCTGGGCGTGCCGGTACCCGCCCTCTACGAGGGGCGGCCGCTGGTCGACGAGCCCGAACCGTCCGCGCTCGCCGGGTGAACCGGCCCGTTCGGCACGCGCTCACGCGCGGATGCGGTACCCGGCCTTGCGCACGGTGAGAATGTAGTCGGGCGCCGCCGGGTTGCGCTCGAGCTTGCGGCGGAGCTCGGCGATGTGCGTGTCCACCGTCCGGCTCACGACCTCCGACGCGTAGCCCCACACTTCCTGGAGCAGCTCGTCGCGCGAGGCGAGTTTGCCGCGGCGCCGGAGCAGCGCGATGAGCAGCTCGTACTCCTTGGGGCGCAGCGAAACCGGCTCGCCGCCGCGATACACGGTGCGCGTGGCGGTGTCGATCTCGATGTCGCCCACCTGCTCGCGCGGCGCGAGCGCGCCCCGCGCGGCGCGGGCACCGTTGGCGGCGCGGCGCAGCAGCGCGTCCACGCGCGCCAGCAGCTCGAGCAACCCGAACGGTTTGGTGACGTAGTCGTCCGCGCCTAACCGGAAGCCCAACACCTTGTCGGTTTCCTCGCCGCGCGCGCTCAGGATCAGCACGGGCGTCTCGGAGCCGTCGGCGCGCAGGGCGCGCAGCACGCGGTACCCGTCGAGACCGGGCAGCATGAGGTCGAGGATGATCACGTCGGGCGAGCTCGCGCGCGCGCGCTCGAGACCCGCGTTGCCGTCGGCGGCCAGCTCCACCTGGTAGCCTTCGATTTCGAGGTTGTTGCGCAGCCCCATGGCGAGGTTGCGGTTGTCCTCGATGACGAGGATGCGCGTCACCGGCGCACCGCGGTCGCGGCGTCGTCCACGGGCGCATCGTGACCGCCGCGCTCGACGAGCGGGAAGGCGACGCCGAAGCACGCGCCGCCGCCCTGCGGGGCGTCCTCGATCCACACGTCGCCGTGTTGCATGGCGGCGAGCTCGCGCACGACGTAGAGGCCGATCCCGCTGCCGGCGGCGGCCGAATGGACGTCGCGCTCGAGGCGCTGGAAGGGCTGCCAGACCCGGTGGCGTTCGCCTAACGGAACACCGGGACCCTGGTCGCACACCATGAGCCGCGCGCGCCCGCCGCGGCGGTCGACGGTCACGGTCACGGTCTGGCCCGCCGGGCCGTACTTGATGGCGTTGTCGAGCAGGTTGAGCAGCAACTGGCGCACGGCGCCGCGGTCGATGAGGGCGACCGCATGTTCATCGAGGTCCGTGCACAACGTCGCATCGCCCGCCGCGGCGAGGGGCCGCCACGCGTCGACCGTTTCGCGGACGCACGGGGCGAGCGGCGTCGGCACCGGGTTGAGGCGCGTCATGCGCCGCTCGCTGCGCGAGAACAACAGCACGTTCTCGACCAGCTGCATCAACCGCCTCGCTTCCTGCACGATCACGTCCGTCGCGCCGATCCGCTCGGCCGCGCTCCGCACTCGGCCTAACCGAAGAGTTTCGGCGAAGAGCAGGATCTGCGCCAGAGGCGTGCGCAGCTCGTGCGACACGCTCGAGATGAAATCCGAGCGCAGCCGCGCGAGCTCCTGTTCGCGCCGGAGCTGCAGCACCGCGAGCACCATCATGCCGGCCGTGAGCGCCAGGAGGCCGAGCAGCAGCGACACCTTGGACTGCGGAATCGCGCCCAACGCAAGTCGCTCGACAGCCAGCGGCCGCAGCGTGGCGCGAGCGGTGAGTCCGCCGAACGTCTCCTGCGATGCGTCGGCCGTGAACGGCGTTTGGCTGCGCCGACCCGACTGCCAGATGGTATCGCCCGCCGGGCCGAACACCGTCACCGAGACCAACGAATCGTTGGGCTCGCGCATCGCGAGCGTCCGCGGCAAGAGCGGATGCCGGCCCATCACGCCCGCGAACACGGGCGCGCCGAGTGCGTTGGCGCAGGTGGAGAATCCGAATGCGGCGATCGGCGCGCCGTGGACGGCATACTTGACCGCGTACGCCACCGCACGCTCGGTGGCGCCGCGTCCAGCGAGAACCGTGGCGTACGACCAGTCCGGGCGATAGACGGTACGCGCCTGCTCATCGACGGTCGAGCGGACTAACGCTCGTTCCTGCGCCGGCGGCGTCGCACCCGAGGTGGTGAACGAGCCATCGCGAAAATCGAGACGGAAGTACCAGCGGGAGGAGTCGTCCTGCCGATCGGCGCAGCGGAGGGCGGCGCCGGCCGATGCCGCGAGCACCGAGGGACCCGGCAGCGCGTCGTACGGAGTCGCCGCGACCCCCGCCGTCACCGGCGCCAACGCCGCCGACAGCGTTGGGCCGACGGTATCGGTTGCGTTGGCGAGCAGCTCCCACGCCGCGAACGTGGCGTAGTCCCGCAGTGCGCGCTCGGCCGTGACGCGGTGCGAGCGCGCCGCATCGTGCGCTTCATACGCGAGCACGGCAGCCAGCACGAACGTGAGGCCGAGCAGGGCGACGAGCAGGGACGCGCGCGACCGCCAGACGGCTGGCTGGCGCTCGAGTCCGGATTGTCGCCGAGCGAAGGAAAACGGCATGGGACTCCTCGAAGGCGTCTGGCTACGAGCCCTGACGCGAACCAATTGCAGGATGTACGGCGCGCGGGGGTGCGGGAAGGGGAGCTCTGACTGAACTCTGACAGAGCCGCTGACGATGCGCTGACGCCCCAGACGTGGCCATGACGGCGCGCGCTCGGCGCGTCGTCATCTTCGCGCAGGCACGGACCGGGATCCGGCTGGTTTCCTTCGCGCGAGGTCTTCCGAGATGACTCTCCTGTCCAAGAAGCCGATCTCCGACTTGCAGGTCGAAGCCGAGTCGGGAACGCTGCGCCGATCGTTAGGCGCCTTCAGCCTGACGATGCTCGGCATCGGCGCCGTGATCGGCGCCGGGATTTTCGTGATCACCGGGACGGCGGCGGCGCAGTTCGCGGGGCCGGCGCTCGTGATCTCGATGCTCATTGCCGGCGTGGGGTGCGCGTTCGCGGGCCTCTGCTACGCGGAGTTCGCGAGTATGATCCCGGTGGCCGGGAGCGCCTACACGTACGCGTACGCGACGTTGGGCGAGATCTTCGCCTGGATCATCGGCTGGGACCTCATCCTCGAGTATGCGTTGGGCGCGTCGACGATCGCGGTGGGATGGGCGGGCAACGTGCAGAGTTTTCTGCAGGACTTCGGGTTGGGCATTCCCGCGCAGTGGGCCGGCCCGCCGGGCTCGGTGGTCGTGCTCCCGGGCGGCGCGACGGTGCACGGCGTCTTCAACATACCGGCGGCGCTCGTCGTGTTGGCGATCTCCGTGCTGCTCATCATCGGCATTCGCGAGTCGGCGGGACTCAACACGATCATCGTCGTGATCAAGGTAGTGGTGCTGTTGTTGTTCGTCGCGTTCGGCGCCGCATACATCAACCGCGCGAACTGGCATCCGTTCATTCCGCCCAACGCGGGGCACTTCGGCGAATACGGGTGGAGCGGCGTGCTCCGCGGGGCAGGGGTCATCTTCTTCGCATTCATCGGGTTCGATGCGGTGTCGACGGCGGCGCAGGAGGCACGCAACCCGCAGCGCGACATGCCGATCGGCATCATGGCGTCGCTCGTGATCTGCACGATCCTGTACGTCGCGGTGGCGCTGGTGCTCACCGGCGTCGTCAAGTACTCGCGGCTCAACGTGCCCGCGCCGATTGCGTTAGGCATCGACGCCACCGGCATCGGCTGGCTCAAACCGATCGTCAAATTGGGCGCGATCATGGGCCTCACCAGCACCATGCTCGTCATGCTGCTCGGCCAGCCGCGCATCTTCTACTCGATGAGCCGCGACGGGCTGCTGCCGCCGTTGTTGGGCAAGGTCCATCCCCGGTTCCGGACCCCGTACGTGACCACCGCCATCACCGGCGTCGTCGTCGCGCTCGTCGCCGGGCTCTTCCCGATTGCGGTGCTCACACAGCTCACGGCGATGGGGACGCTGCTCGCGTTCGTGATGGTGTGCATGGGCGTCCTCGTGCTGCGCCGCCGCGAGCCACATCTCGCGCGCCCGTTCAAGACGCCGGGTATGCCGTGGGTCCCGATCTTGGGTGCGGTGATCTGCCTCGCGCAGATGGTCGGCTTGCCCCTCGAGACGTGGGCGCGCCTCGTGATCTGGCTCGTCGTGGGGCTCGCGATCTACTTCTGGTACGGGAGACACCACGCCGAGCGCTTGCGAGAGGCGGGCTCGTCCGGAGCGGCCATCGCGGCGGACTGAGGTCAGAAACCAATTCCAGATTGGTGCTGTCGAATCTGGATCGCCGGTCGTGCGCCGGCGACCAACCGCGCCAATCCGGAGGCTTCCCATGCGCCCTCTGTCTGCCGTCCTTGCCCTCGTCGCACTCATGTGGGCCGTCCCAGCCGCGCACGCGCAACACTCCGAGCGCAACTGGCTCGCGCACTGCCGTGAGGACGCTGAGGATTCGGACCGGCCGCAATACTGCGAGCAACGCACCTTGGGTGCGCATGCAACGGGCGGGACGATCACGGTGGATGGCGGCGAGAACGGCGGCGCGCGCGTGGCAGGTTGGGATCGCGACAGCATCGACATCATCGCGCACGTGCAGACCAACGCGCGCAGCGAGGACGATGCCGAAGCGCTCGCGAAGTCCATCTCGATCACGGTGTCCAACGGCAACATCCGCGCGGACGGGCCCGAGTCACGGCATGGTGCGTCGTGGTCGGTGTCGTTCGACGTGCTGGTGCCGCGTGCGTCGAATCTCTCGGTCACAGCCGTGAACGGACCCGTCGCGATCCGGTCTGTGCACGGGCAGATCGAGTTGAGCGCGGTGAACGGACCGATGGACATCGACGATGCGGGCGGTGACGTGCACGGGCACACGACGAACGGACCGCTGGCGGTTCACCTCACGGGCAAATCGTGGGACGGGAAGGGGCTGGACGCGAGAACCACCAACGGGCCGGTGACGATCAGCATTCCGCGGGCGTATTCGGCACATCTGGAGACGGGCACGTCCAACGGACCGATGTCGATCGGGATTCCGATCACGGTGCAGGGCATGATACTCCGGCACCTGGAGACGGACCTGGGCTCGGGCGGACCCACCGTACGGGCGGAGACGACCAACGGTCCGTTAGTCATCGAGCGCGCGGACTGACCGGCGCTACCGCGCCGTCAACGGCGTTTCGAGCGCTTCTTGGATCTTGCCGAGCAGGGCGGCGGTGTCGAACGGTTTCTGCAGCAGCCACGTGTGGCGCGTGGTGATGCCGCGTCGGAGGAGCGCGTCGTCGGCGTAGCCCGATAGGTAGAGCACGCGCATCCCGGGCCGCGCTTCGGACAGCCTGTCGGCGAGCTCCCGGCCGTTCCATCCCGGCATCACGACGTCCGTGACCAGCAGGTGAATGTCGCCCTTGTGCGCGGCCGCCTCGGCCAGAGCGGCTTTGGCGTCGGCCGCGGCCAACACGTGATATCCGTGCGCCTCGAGCACGCGCACCACGAGCGCGCGCACCGCGACATCGTCTTCGACGAATAGAATCGTCTCGTGCCCGCTCGTCGCGACGGCCGGCGTCGCCGACGCGTCCTGCTCGCTCTCGCGTTCCTTGATGCGCGGCAGGTACACCATGAAGGTCGTGCCGACGCCTTCGGTGCTCGTGACGGTGATGTGACCTGCGCTCTGCGACACGATGCCGTACACGGTGGAGAGACCGAGGCCCGTACCGCGTCCCTGTTCCTTCGTGGTGAAAAACGGCTCGTACAGATGCGCGAGCACGGCGTCGGACATGCCGTGGCCGCTGTCGGTGACGCGCAGCGTGGCGTATTCGCCCGGCGGCACGGCGCCGAGCGCGTGGGCGAGCGGCGTCTCGAGCGTGGCGCCGCCGGTCTCGAGCGTGAGCTCGCCGCCGGATGGCATCGCGTCGCGCGCGTTGACGGCGAGATTCATGACCACCTGGCCTAACTGGCCGGGGTCCGCGCGGACGGTCTGCGGGCCGTCGTCGTGGCGAATCGTGAGATGGACGTCTTCACCGATCATGCGCGCGAGCATGCGCTGCATGTCGTCGACCACGAAATGCAGATCGAGGATGCGCGGCTGGAGCACCTGGCGGCGGCTGAACGCGAGCAGTTGGCCGGTGAGCGAGGCGGCGCGGCGCGCGGCCTTCTTGATCTCGAGGACGTCGGTGCGCCGGTCGTCGCTCTCCTCGAATGCGCCGAGCAGAATCTCGCTGTAGCAGGTGATGGCGGTGAGCACGTTGTTGAAGTCGTGCGCCACGCCGCCGGCCAACCGGCCGATGGCGTCCATCTTCCGAGACTGGTGCAGCTCCTCCTCGAGGCGTCGCTGGGCCGTGAGGTCGCGCACGCTGTAGGCGATCATGCCGGGCACGAAGGCGGCGGACCGCACGTCGAGTACCTGGATCGCGCTCGCCTGTTTGACGCGGTACTCGCCGCTCGGCAGGACGCCGTGCGGGCGTCCGGGCGAGCTTGCCGGATCGGCATCGCGCAGGCCTAACGCATCGCGCACGGTGAGCGCGCGCAACGCATCGACGTCGCGGCCGGCCAGCTGGCAGGCCGCCGGGTTGGCTTCGACGATGTCGCCGTCCTCGGTGGCAATGAGCAGCGCGTCGCCCACGTGCTCGAAGATACGGCGCAACCGCTCCTGGCTCTCGTGCATCGCCGCCTCGGCGCTCTTCCGGCGCCACCGCTCGGCCGCCCGGTCGACGCTCTGGAGCAGGAACTCCGGCTGCACCGGTTTCACGAGGTAGTCGTAGCTCTGCTCGCGGAGCGCGCGCACCGCGCTGTCGAGCGACGCGTTGCCGGTGAGAATCACGACTTCCGTGAGCTGCGACACGAGACGCAAATGCCCAACGAGCTCGAACCCATCCATGTCCGGCAGGCGCAGGTCGACCAACGCCACGGCCGGCGGAAGATCCATGTGTGACGCGACTTCCAGTCCTTTGAGCGCGGTCGCCGCGCCAAACGAGCGATAGCCGCGCAGCGTCAGCAGGTCGCCGATGGTTCGCAACATCTGGTCGTCGTCGTCGACGACGAGCACGGCGAGCGGGTCAGCCAGCGAAGATCGCATCGAGCAGTTCGAATACCCGATCGGGTGGGAACGGCTTCTGGAGCACGCCGCGAACGAACTTGGGCGGCAGACTGCCGGTCGTTTGCGCGAGCGCGAGCGGATGGCCGCTGTACAGAATGAGTGCGACCGCCGGACTCACACTTTTTATGGCGAGCACGTTGTCGCGCGGCTCGAGACCATCGAGCCGCAAGTCCAGCATCACCGCGCCCGGCAACTGCGCCTGGAGCAGCGTGAGCGCTTCGTCCAACGTGCCGGCGCGGAGTGTTCCGTACCCGCGGGCGGCCACCAGGTCGGCGAGCGTGCGCAGAAAATCGGCGTCGTCGTCTACGATGAGCACACAGCGCGCCTCGGCAATCACGGCGTCGAGCGTGTCCATCAAGCGGTCGAGCTCGACCGGCTTGGGAAAGACCTGCAGCGCGCCATCACGCTCGGCCTGCGCAAGCAGCTCGGTGGCCGCGTACGCGGTCATGAGTATGACGCGGAGATCCGGGCGTAAGGCACGCATCTCCCGCAGCGCCTCGACGCCCGTCATGCCCGACATGCGCACGTCCATCAACACGACCGCGTATTCGTTGACGCGGACCGCGGCCAGGGCTTCCTCGCCGCTGTACACGCCGTCCGTCTCCCAGCCGCGCAGCGACAGGATGTCGCGCAGCGTGCGCACCATCAGGCGATCGTCATCGACGACGAGGATGCGACGCTTGCTCACGCCGGTGCTCCGGCCATGGGCACGCGAACGCTGAACGTGCTGCCGGTCCCCAGTTCGCTCGCGACCGATATCGCACCGCCGTTGGCCGTGACCAACGACCGGGCCACGGACAGGCCTAACCCGAGCCCGCGCGCCTTGGTGGTGAACAGCGGCTCGAAGATGTGCTGCATGTTCTCCGGGGCGATGCCGCCGCCGGTATCCTGGACGTCCAGGACGGCCATCTGGTTTCCGTCGCGCCGCGCGCGCAGGGTGAGCGTTCCGTTGCTCTCGCCGATGGCCTGTGCGCCGTTGCTGATGAGATTGAGTACGACCTGGCCTAACTGAACGCGATCGACGTACAGCGGCGGCGCATCGGGCGGGACATCCACGTGCACGGTGATGCCGGGATGGATCGCGATGCGCTTGAGCTGGTCCGAGAACAGGTCGCGAGCGGCAACGGCTTCTCGCTGCGGCGCTTTGACGCGCGCCGAGTCGAGGAGATCGCCCACGATGCGCTCGGCGAGCCCGATCTGTGTTCGGAGAATGCCGAGGTACTCGACCACGGTTTGCGGCGCATTCTGCAGCACCAGTCCAAGATAGTGCACGGCGTTGGTCATCACGCCGAGCGGGTTGCGCAACTCGTGGCCCACGCCCCCCGCCAGTTGGCCGAGAAACGCCAACTTTTCCGTGCGGACGACCTCCTGTTGGGCGAGGCTCAAGCGGTCCAACGCGCCGCGCAGCTCGGTCGTTCGTTCGGCGACGCGCTGCTCGAGGGTGCGGCGACCGTCTTCGATCTGCGCGGCCATCGAATTGAACGAGACGGCGAGCCGGCCCAGCTCGTCGTCGCGCACCGCGGTCACCCGGCGCGAGTAATCTCCGGCGGCGATCCCCTCGGATGCTTCGGTGAGGTCGCCCAGCGGTGCCGTTAGGCGGCGGCTCATCATCCACGCGACGCCGGCGCCGATCGCCAGAATGATCGCGGCCGTCACCACCAGGCGGACGAGCAACCTGTTGGCCGGCGCCACGACGGTCGACATCGGAAGACCGACCCACACCACCCACGGCGCCGTGTGCATGCGCATCACCGAGCCGAGGCGGCCGCCGCTCACGGTATCGCGGATCAGCGATCGCGTGCTGTGCGGATCGAAGGCCGGGCCGGGCACCGGACGCGCCAGGTCGGTCCACACCGAGTTGTCCTGATCGCCCAACAGAAAGACGGCCGTGGCTCCGATCAGATCGTTGAGCGCCTTCTGCGATTGCGCGGTGCCGAGGTTTGCGTACTGCACGAGGGTGCCCAACGTATCCGATGCGCCCGCGTGCACGCGCGCCGCGACGTCGATCCAGATCGAATCATGGGTCGCACGCAACGGACTCACTTCCGCGTCGCGTCCGGCGGATGGCACGACGAGCGCTCCGTTGGGCGAGAACGACGTCGTGCCCAACACGCGCCGCCCGCCCGCGTCGCGCAGCTCGATGCCGAGCGACGTCGGCGAGCGCGCGGCCAGCCGATCGAGCTCGGCCTGCGCCGCCGACCGGGTGTTGTCGTTGGGCGTGCGCAGGAACGCCACGAAGGCCGGAGCGATTCCCTCCTGCCGCGCGTCGGCCAAAGTGCGCTGCATGGAGCCATCGAGCAGCGACGCCAATTGTTGGGCGACGGCGTCCGTGCGTGCTTCGGCCGCACGAATGCCCTCGCGTCGCAGGGCCTCGTACGTCAGGACCGCGAACACGGTCATCACGACGATGAGCAGCGCGCAGATGAGAAGCGGCAACGTCCACTCGATGGAGCGCCAGCGCGAATGGGAGGCGGACGGCGTCGGCGCCGAGGGGGCGGTAATCGGTTGCGACATGATCCCCAACGTGGCGGGTGTAGTGCGACGGCCGGGATCCCGTCGCCACCATGAGACGATTCCAATGTTCTTGCGGTCTGCGCGCCGTGATCCAGCGTGTGTTGCTCCGTTAGCCAGGCCGGCGCGCGGCGGGCCAAGCTCCGGCGCGCCGCGCCGCGACCAACGCTGCCCAACGGACGCGGCCGCTCGCGAGCGTGCTACACTGTGGTCACGGCCATCGAATCGTCAAGTAGCGGTTGCGTAAATACCCGGGGCGCTTTGGCTCACCGTGCGGCGTGCGCGCATCCAGATCACGCCGGCCACCACCGCCGCGAGCGCGATCAGTTGGGCCATCGTCAGCACGCCGAAGAAGCGATCGTCCTTTGCGCGCAGGAACTCGATGCAGAAGCGCTCGACGCCGGCCAGCACCATGTACACGCCGAACAGCCATCCCTCCGCGTGCTTGTGGTCGCGAAGCCGCCAGAGAATGACGAACATGAGGAAGCCCAACGCGACCTCGAACAACTGCGTGGGATACACCGAGAGGACAGTGCTCGGCGTGGCGCCGGGTGGGATCGGCAGGTGGAACGTCGCCGCCATCTCGCCGGCGGTCGACGGGGGCGCGCCTTGCGGGAAACTGACCGCGAACCGCGAGTGCCACGGCCGGCCGTAGTCATCGCCCACCGCCCAACATCCCGTTCGGCCCAACGCATACGCGGCGGCGATCGCGATGCCGGCGACGTCGGCAATGCGCTGCACGCGGAGGCGCTTCATCTTGATGACGAATAACACCGCGAGAATGCCGCCCGCGAGCCCGCCCCAGTACACGAATCCGCCGCGGCTGAAGAGGTCGCGGGGATCGCCCGTGAGGAAGAAATAGTAGACCTTCGCCCCTATGAGGCCGCCGAACACGGCCGCGAAAATCAGGTCGCTGATCGGTTCCGGGTCGTGGCCTCGCCGCGCGAGCTCTCGCTGCGAGATGATCTGCGCGATGATGAACGCGAGCAGGACCGCGATTCCGAACCCGGTGAACGAGAACTTGCCGATCGAGTAGGCGAACGGATGATGAACGGTCATGAGTCGAGCAATCCAGGTAAAGGCACCGATGCGAATGCGTCGAGCTCGAGCGGCGACCAGTCGCCGCGTTCGGCGTGGAATACGCCGGCGCGGGCGATCATCGCGGCGTTGTCTGCGGCGAGCCGCGGGCTAGGAGCATAGACGACTGCGCCGCGCGGCGCCAGGCGGTCGCGCAGCGCGGCGACGAGGGTTGCGTTGCACGCGACTCCGCCGCCCAACACGACGCGCGTGCGGTCGTACGCCTCGAGCGCGCGGACCGTCTTTTCGACCAGGGTGTCGATGAGCGCATCCTGAAATCCGCGCGCGATGTCGGCGCGGTCGCGCTCGAGATCGTCACTCGCGCGAACGGCGTTGAGCACCGCGGTCTTGAGCCCGCTGAACGAGACGTCGTAATAGTCGGCGTCGCCTGGCCGTTGGTCGGATCGCAACATGGGTCGTGTGAATCGAAAGTGCTGGCGCTCGCGCGTGCCGGTGCGTGCAAGTCGTTCGACGTGCGGACCACCCGGATACGGAAGCCCGAGCAGCTTGGCGACTTTGTCGAACGCTTCGCCCGCGGCGTCGTCGCGCGTAGCGCCGAGCAGACGGTAGCGGCCCCAATCTTCGACGTCGAGCAACATGGTGTGGCCGCCGGACACGAGCAGTGCCGTGAAGGGCGGGCGCGCATCCGGGTGCTCGAGCGTCGTGGCGAACAGGTGGCCTTCCATGTGGTGTACCCCGACCGCGCGGATGTGATTCGCCCACGCGAGCGTCTTCCCGAAGGTGGAGCCGACCAGCAGGGCCCCGACGAGTCCGGGCGCGAACGTGAACGCAACGGCATCGAGCGACGACGCGGTGGCGCCCGCGTCGGCGAGGGCGCGCGCGACGACGGGCACGATGGCCGTGAGGTGCGCGCGCGACGCAAGCTCGGGTACGACGCCGCCGAAGATTTGGTGCGCGTCCTGCGAGAGGATGACTAACGACCGAAGGGTCACGTCCGGTCCCGCACCTTCGACCACGGCCGCGGACGTCTCGTCGCACGACGTCTCGATGCCGAGCACGCGCATCACGGCGCGCGCGTCGGCGTGGCGAGAATGTGCAGCCTGATCTGCGGCGGCGACACGCGCATGTGCAGGCCGGCGGTGTCCACGGGGACCAGGAGATCGCTGACGGTGTCGTGCACTTCGATCTGCCGCCGCTCGGTGTAGACCGCGGTCAGCTTGCGCACGGCATCCCGCGGACCGCGCACGTCGACGCTCTCGGGCTCGACGTTAGGCGGACCCACCAGGTGCAAACCGCTATCGGCCGAGATCTCGACCGCCGACCGAACCGGCACGCGGCGCGATTCGGTAATGCGGACGCGCACGCTCATCGCCGACGGCCGCACGTCGCGCACGCGTGCATCCACGTTACTGGGCAGATCGACGTCACCGGGGCGCAGCGACAGCGTGACGCGCGTGGCCGTGTCGGCATCGATCACGCGCCTGAGCACCGGCAGGGTAGAGTAGAGCTTGAGCAGATCGCGGCCGCGGCCCACCACCAGCGCCTGCACCGGCGGCACGCTATCCACGAGCGTCACACTCGAGTCGTGCACCAGCGCGATACGCACATCGACCCATTCTTCGGTGGGCTCTTCGGCACTCACCGCCAACCACAGCACGAGCGCGAAAAACACGGCGGCGAGCTTGAGCGGCAGCCGCGCCATGGCCATGGATTGGAGCCGCTG
The DNA here is from genome assembly GCA_035935375.1 of Gemmatimonadaceae bacterium. Taxonomy (GTDB): domain Bacteria; phylum Gemmatimonadota; class Gemmatimonadetes; order Gemmatimonadales; family Gemmatimonadaceae; genus JADGGM01. Next base: position 26,131 of record DASYXE010000542.1, read on the forward strand.
CTCGATCGAGCGCGCGCGGGCGCCTAACTGCTGCCGTGGCGTGGGCAGGGGCGCGGGCGACGAGGGCGGTGGCACCATCTCAGCGCGCCGGTTCGTCGAGCAGCGTGGACACCAGCGCGCGATTGGCGTCGGTGTTCCACAGGGTCGCACCAATGATTTTCTTGCGGATCACGCCATCCCGTCCGATGACAAACGTCTCCGGCACGCCGGTGGTCTGATACGTGCGCGCGATGGTGCCCTCTGGATCGTGCAGCACCTGGAACGTCAGGCCGTAGTGCTGCACGAAATTCCGAATCGCTTGCGTCTTGGTCGGATCATCGATGCTCACGGCCACGATGTGCAGCCCTCGGCTCGCCATCTTCTGCTGCAGATCCTCGATGCTCGGCATCTCGACGCGACACGGAATGCAGTACGTCGCCCAGATGTTGAGGAGCACCACTTGTCCGCGATACTGGTCCAACGACACGGTCCGCGGCGTCGCGTCCAGCGTGACGGCGCGGAAGTCCGGCGCGTGCGAGCCTGCCACCACCGCGCCCTCGCCAAAGAGGTGCGTGGCGCCGAGGAGCGCGACGGCCAC
>DASYXE010000543.1:0-5951 GCA_035935375.1 Gemmatimonadaceae bacterium
TGCCGGCGCCGAACGGTCTGCACCAACGCGCAATCGCGTTGCTGTGGGACAGTCTTTCTGCGTACGTGCGACGCGAGCGCGTCGGCGAGCTGCTGTCGTCACCCGCCGATATCGAGATCGAGCCCGGTACGCTCGTCCAGCCCGACCTGTTCGTGTATCGGATTCCGGCCGAGGGAATCGTGAAACGCGATTGGTCGATCATCAAAGAGTTGGTGCTCGCCGTGGAGTTCCTGTCGACGTCCAACGCACGATTCGACCGCGGACTCAAAAGGCGCTTCTATCTCCGATCGCCGACGGACGAGCTCTGGATCGTGGACATCGAATCGCGAGTCGTCGAGCGCTGGCGATCCGGCGACGAGCGCCCCGAAATACTTACGGATCAACTCGTGTGGCATCCCGAGAACGCGCACGAATCTTTGCACGTAGCGTTGGATGATTTCTTCGCGGCAGTGCACGGAGAGAGTCGGTAGCCGAACACCGACATGCGATGCGGCTCGTTCACCAGCGTCGTCCATCCGAGTGGCGTCGCTTACTCGTGCACGGTGAGATCGCGATCGACCACGAAAGACTTTCTGAGCCGATAGTGTCCCGCTCGAATCTCGATCGAGTACGAACCGGCGAACAGCGGAAGCGGGTTTGCCGCCTCGGCAAAACCGGCTGGTACGGTTCCGTATCTGATCTCCCGCAACTCACGCGAGGCGGGCGACGCTGTGTCGAGCGCGGCGAGGAACCACGTGGGTCTCGGTGGAGTACCACCCCGGCTTCTCGAATCGTAGGGACCGCCGTCGAAGACGATCGCGTCGATCGGCGGGAGCGGCGCACCAGTGTCATCGGCCGCCAGCTCCAACACCAGGTCGCCGGCTGTCGACCCCGCCTTCACGTGCGCCACGCCGCCATAGCGCAGACAGGCGGCAAGCCCAGTGACGACAATCAGTCCGACTGACGCTCGGCGAATCATGTCTCAACTTAGGACGGTCATCGGCTGGCGTCCAGTCTAACGCTGGCCGGTTTCGCACATCCGCCGGATCACGTTCATCTGTCCCGCGTGATACGCATCGTGCGTCGCGACGCCTAACACTTCCATCCCGATCGTGTGACTGCGACCGGGCCGCACCGTCGCCAGGAGACGGCGGCTCGCGCCGGACACGGCGGCCACGAACCGCCTGTGCAGCGACTCGAGCAACGCCAGGTCCGACGCCCATGCCTCCGCGCTCGCCGCCGACGGCACCTCCGGCCACCACGGCTTCGTTAGGCGGTGCGGAAAGGCCGGGACCTCGACGCCCATCCGCTTGAGCATCGTGTGCCGCGCGTACGCGAGATGCAGCGTCAGCTCCCAGATGTTGTGCCGCCCCGCGCCCGGACGCCACGCCGCGGCGTTCGCATCCACACCCCGCAACGCCTCACGCACCGCAGCCGACGGCCCGTGCCACCCGCCGCGGTAATAGTTCTCGCGCAACGACCGCAGCAACAGCGCCGTAAGCGGCGTGAGATTGCGCTCCGCACGTGCGCCCCGCTCACTCGATTGTGCCATGCCCCATCCTCCTATTCCAGTTCGTCGATCGACTTCGGCCAATCCTCACGCAACAGCCGCGACATCGCGCGGTCGGCAAGGAGTCGCCCGCCGGTCTGACACCGCGCGCAATAGTTGGTCTCGTTGGACGCGTAGCGAATGCGCTGCACGGGGGCGCCGCACACCGGACACGGTTTCCCGTATCGCCCGTGCACGGCCATCTCGTCGCGAAACGCGGTCACCTTCTCCGGAAACGCGCCGCCTAACTGATCGCGCAGGCGATCGGTCCATTCGCGCAGCACCGTGTGTACCGCTTCGTACAACCGCGATATCTCGTCGGCGCTCAACTTCTTGCTCAGCGCGAGCGGCGACAGCCGGGCGCGGTGCAGAATCTCGTCCGAGTACGCATTGCCGATGCCGCTGAAAATCCGCGGGTCGGTGAGCGACCGCTTGAGCGTGTGATTCTCACGCCCCAGCTGCTCGGCGAAGGTCGCGCGATCGATCTCGAGCGGCTCGATCCCGCCACGATCCATGTCACGCAGCGCGCTCCTGCCCTGCACGATGTGCAGCGACGCGCGACGCGTGCTCCCCGCCTCGGTCAGCGCCAGCACGCCGGACGGAAACGCGAACGTCGCCAGCACGTTGCCCGGCGGCATCTTCTTCCCCGGCTCCCTCCACCGCAGCCGGCCGGCGATCATGAGATGGATCACCACGAACAGCTCGTCGCCCAGGTCGAGCACGATGCGCTTGCCTAACCGGCGGACGCCGCCAACCCGGCGACCTGCCACCGCCGACACGGGGGGCGACACGCTGCGCAACACGAACGGCGTCCTGATCGCCAGCTGCTCGAGCGGCTGGCCGATCACCCGGGCCGCCAGCGACTCCACATACACCGTCACGTCCGGCAGCTCGGGCATTTGGCTGGACCGCAGTTCAGCGAGCGCCGGCGGTGTCGGTGCGACCAATCAATACACGCACGGCGGTGGCCACTTCCCAGCCACACAGCAGCGCCACCGCGCCCAACACGAGCCGGCTCGACTCGTCGAAGCACAGCACGCCAACCAATCCGCCGGCAGCGGCGATCCAGGCGAGCCACGCCAACCAGCGCGGCTGCGCGGGCTGCCGCCACTCCACGATGCCCAACACGAGCGCGCCTAACGCAATGAGGCCGTTGCCGAACCGCGCCGCCATGAGACCAAAACCGTGCACGGCGTCGAAGATCGGCGCCACGTCCGCGCGCCCGGCCACGAACATCGCGGCCATGCGGGTCCCCGACCGCGCCATGAGCAGAATGTCGAAGGCGTTGAGCGTCATGCCAATGCAGATGACCGCCAGCGCGCCAACGAGCGCCGCCCGCGCATCCGCGCTCGCACCGCCCAACCGAACCCAGATGCCGGTCATCACGAGGGCCGATCCCGTGAGCATCGAGAGATGCATCAGCCGCCACCCGGGCGTCGCGGCGATCACGCGCAGGTCAGCCGAGCCGACGCCCGCGCCAGTCAGCACGGGATGCATCGCGGACCCCGCGCCGAGCAACGCGGTGCCCGCGAGCAGGAACACGGCGAGCAGCTTGGCCGGCATGGTGGAATCGGTCATGAAATGTTCGCGCACGCTATAGCCCTGCACGTATTCTTCACCGTGTGACGGCTTCCGCCAGCCCCGCCTCGACCTCAATGCTCGGTCGCGTCTGTCTCGTCACGGGCGCGAGCTCGGGACTCGGCCTCGCTACCTCCACGGGACTGGCCCGGTTGGGCGCGACGGTAATCATGCTCTGCCGAAATATCGACCGCGGCAGCGCGGCGCGCGACCGTGTTCGCTCCGTGTCCGGGAACGGGAACGTCTCGCTCGTGATCGCCGACCTCGCCTCGCTCGACCAGGTGCGCCGCGCGGCAGCAGAGATCGCGGGCGAGCACGCGCACCTCCACGTACTCGTGAACAACGCGGGCATCCAGGCGCGCCGGCGGCGCGTCACGGTGGATGGTTTCGAAGAGACGCTGGCGGTGAATCACCTGGCGCCGCTTCTGCTGACGTGCTTGCTCGCGCCGCTCTTGCGTGCCAGCGCGCCGGCGCGCGTGATCACGGTGACATCACAGGTGGAGCGGATGGGCCGGATCCACTTCGACGATCTGCAACTCGAGCACGGCTATGGTCCAGTGCGCGCGTACGCGCAGTCGAAGCTGGCCAACATCCTGTTCACGTACGAGCTCGCATCGCGGCTCTCGGGCACGGGCGTAACCGCGAACTGCCTGCACCCGGGCTACGTGGACACGGGTCTGATGCGCGAATCGCCCGACTGGATGCGGGCGCTGTGGCGCCCGTTCCTGCCTAACGCAGAGCGCGGCGCGCGGACGGCCCTCTACCTGGCGACGGCCCCCGGCCTCGACTCGGTGACGGGCGGCTACTTCGAGCACTGCCGGCCGGCCCGCTCGTCGCGTCGCTCGCACGACCTCGCCGTGCGCCGCCGCCTCTGGGATGTCAGCGCGGCGCTCACCGCCGCCCCGTCCCTCACCGCCTAACTGGGTTAGGACGTGCCGAACGCAGCATGAGGGTGAAGGTGGCGCCGGAACCTTCGACGCTGCGGACGCGGAGGTCGCCGCCCATCCCGCGCGCCAGGCCGCGGCTGATCGCGAGCCCGAGCCCGGTCCCCTCGCTGCTGTTGGTCAGGCTGCGCTGGATCTGCACGAAGGGCTCGAAGATCGACGTCAACCGGTTGCTCGGGATGCCAGCGCCGGTGTCGCTCACCCGCAAGAACACGACGCCCGTTGGGCCGCCGCCGTCGCCGCGCGCGCCCGTGTCGACCAGGATGCGGCCGTCGCACTCGGTGAACTTGACCGCGTTGGACAACAGGTTGAGCAGAATCTGCCACAACTTCTCGGCGTCGGCGCGGACGACGATGCCGGGATCGATGCGCACGTCGTACGAGAGCCGCTTCGCCGCCAGCTGCGGCTCGATCATCGGACTCACCTCGGCGACCGCGTCGACCAACTTCACGTCGCGCGTGACGTACTCGACGCGCCCGGCTTCGAGCTTCGCGAAGTTCAGGATGTCGTTGATGAGCGAGAGCAGGTGGCGCTGGCTGCGTTGCACTCGCTGCAGCGCGAGATGCTGCTCCGGAGAGAGCGGCCCGTGCACCTCGAGGTCGAGCAGTTGGACGTAACCGGCGATCGCGTTGAGCGGCGTGCGGAGCTCGTGGCTCATCGCCGCGAGAAACTCGCTCTTCGCGCGGTTGGCATCGTTGACTGCATTTTCGGCGCGCTTGCGATCGGTGATATCGACGAGGACGTTCACCGCGCCGACCAAGCCGCCGTCGTCGTCGTGAATGGGATTTGCGTGTGCGAGCGCGACGCGACGATCGCCGTCGGGTCGTTCGATGAGGATCTCGCAACCGTCGTACTCGCGGTCGTAGCGGAGCGCGAGCGCCATCCAGCACTCTTCGTGCGGAATCGGCGCGCCGTCGGGCGAGAAGAGCTTGAACGATCCGCAGAACCGGTCGACCGGGTCGTGCAAAGCAGGCGCGCGGCCCCACAACTCGACCGCGCGCTCATTGTAGTAGGTGATCAGTCCCTGCGCGTCACACGTGTACGCACCCGCCGGAAGCTTCTCCAGCAGTTGGCGAAAGCGCACCTCGCTGACCGGCGCGGCGTCGTCGCCGTTCATGACCCGATGTGTCGTGACTGCAATCTGCTGCGCTCGGCTGACCCTGTTCAGATGGTAGGGAAACTCGAGGGGAGCGCAAGGGAGAAAGGCGGACAAAACGGACACGGCCGGTCAGAGCCGGACAACTCAAATAGTGTCCGGTCCTGTCCGTCTTCTGTCCGGTCCTGTCCGGTCGTGTCCGTTCTCACGGCAGGACGCGATAACGGACCGCCATTCCCTCCTCGTTGTGGAAGGACACGTGGCAGTGGAAGAGCCACGTGCCGACGTCGTCTGGGATCATGTCCGCGCTCACCATCTGCATCATCGCGAGCTGCGCAACGTCGGTGCGCATGCCGTTCAACACGACGGTGTTGCCGTGCCAGTGCGGCGCATGGAAATCGAAATCGTTGGTGGATGCCATGAGATACCACCGCACGCGTTGCCCTTTCTTTATCGTGAGGTCGGCAAGCGGCATGCTGCCGTGCACGAAGCCGTTGATCGTGAACTTCACGAACCATGGATAGATGTCTTGTTGCAGGTGCGGGTTGCCAATCGGGCCCAAGGCGCCGAGCGAGTCCATCGTGAAACTGGGCCCGAACGGTTTGTTTTCGACCCAACTGCTCTGTTCTTCGACCTGCATGAACGACGCGACGATCTCACGGTCGACGTCGTTAGGCGAACCGTCGGGACGTGCCTTGCCGCGCGCGGTGATGATCATCGGGCCGAAGAGGCCGGTGTTGATGTCGCGCACCTCGTCAACGTGCGAGTGGTACATCCACATCACAGAGCTCGGGTCCATCGGGCC
>DASYXE010000544.1:0-3844 GCA_035935375.1 Gemmatimonadaceae bacterium
CCACGAGCTCGCCGAGCGCGGCGAGCGCCAACGGCGTTGCCGTTCGCACCGACGCCTCGAGAAAGCTCGTGAGCGCCGTCGTCACGACGCGTCCTCCGGACGTGCCGATCGCGCGCCGGCAAAGCGTCCGATGACGCCGGCGCTCGCGCCGCGGCGGCTCAGCGCGAGCAGCAGAAGGACGAGCGCCGCTTCCACTGCCGTCACGACCACCGACGGCACAGATGCTTCGCGTTGCATCGAAAGGGCGCCTGCCTCGAGCGCGCCGAACAAGACGCCTGTGCCTAAAACGCCCAGGGGATCGAGACCGGCCAGCAGCGCGACAGCGATCGCGGTATATCCATAGCCGGCCGAGATGTTTTCGTACAACGCGTAGGTGACGCCGCTGACTTCGATCGCGCCCGCCAGGCCGGCGAACGCGCCGCTCACGAGCAGCACGTTGGTCGTCGTTCTGGCGACGTCGATCCGTCCGGCGATGCGCGCCGCGTCGGGGTTAGCACCGATCGCACGAACGCGAAACCCGGCGGCGGTGGATCGCATGGCCCACCACAGGATAACGGCCGCGATCACGCCTAACGCAAAGCCCCAGTGCAGTCGCGTGCCGGGAATGAGAAACGGCAGGTGCATCTGCGGCGGTATCGGGTTGCTCTGCGGGTATGCGTGACTCGGTTCCTGCAGCGGACCTCGGACCAGGTATCCCACGAGGTCCAACGCGACAAAGTTCAGCATGATGGTGCTGATCACCTCGAGCACGCCGAATCGCGTACGAAGAACCGCGGCGATGCCGGCCCAACACGCGCCGCCGGCGGCTCCGGCGAGGAGCGCGATCGGCAGCGCCGCCCAGCCCAAGGTGCCGCCCCATGCGAGCCCAACGGCGGTTGCGAGCGCGGCGCCCGCCAGCAGCTGCCCGTCTGCGCCGATGTTCCATACGCCGCCGCGAAACGCGACGGCGACCGCGAGACCGGTGAGAACGAGCGGCGTCGCACGCACGAGCGTGGAGGAGGTGAGCGCGTACCAGTTGCCGAACGATCCACGCCACAGCGCTCCCAGTGCGAGCGTGGCATCGAACCCGGCCACCCGCAGCGCCAGCCACAGCAACGCGAGCGAGATGACTGCGACGAGCACACCAATGGCGCCGCTATACACCGATGACGCGGGGCGCCTGCGGAACAGACTCGTCGCCGGCTCTGCCGCGGGCGTCGGGCGCGACATCTCGTGCTGCCTAACCGTGACCGCCCGCGAGGCGGATACGATAGCGCTTGGCGCGGAGTCGGAACATCGCCATCGTGCCGAACAGAGGTCCCAACGCCAGCGGAGCGAAGGCGTACGCCCAACCCCAATGCGCGACCCAGACTGGCACAGCCCGTATGCTCGCCACGGTCAGCAGAAAACCGAGACACGTTTGCACGGTGAGCGCCGTCCCGACGTACTCGGGAGGCGAGAGCTCGGTCACGCACGCCGAGAACTGGGCCGAGTCGGCGACAATGCTCACGCCCCAAACCAACGTGATCACGCCAAGAGTCAGCGGCGACGCCCCCGCGCGATACGCGAAGCCGACGACTAACGCGCACGACCCACTGATCACCATCGCGGTCATGGTCGTCGTCGTGCGGCCGAAGCGGTCGGCAAACAATCCGGCAACCACGCATCCAATGGCGCCCGATGCGACCGTGGCGAATGCCATGATACTCGGCGTCGTGCGCGGCAGGAGGTGTTGGGCGGCGACCGCGGCCCAAAAGAGCGCGATCCAACTCCACATCGCGTACAGCTCCCACATGTGGCCGAGGTAGCCCGCGGTCGCCAGCAGCACACCGCGATCGCCGACCACGCGCCGCAATCCCGCGATGCTGACGGCGGCCGACGGTGCCTGAAACGGTCCCTCCCGAACGGCGAACAGGAACAGCGCTGCCGCAGCGAACGCGGCGGCCGCCGAGACGAGGAGAACGCCTCGCCAATTCTGGTTAGGCGCGAGGGCGCTGACCAAGTGCGGCGAAGCCGATCCGATCGTGAGCGCACCGACCAGCACGCCGATCGCCAGCCCTCGCCGAGATCGCCACCATCCGGCAACCAGCTTGATACCTGGCGGGTACACGCCGGCCAACGCCGCTCCGGTAAGGGCCCGCAACGCGAGCGCGCCGGATGCACCGTGCACGCGCTCGGCGATCAACACAGTGGCGACGCCCGCCGTCACGGCGCTCCAGCCGGCGAACCGCTCGGCAGGCCAACGGTCGCTGAGCATGAAGACAGAGCTGACCAGCGTGCCCGCCACGAATCCGAGTTGCACCGTCATCGTGAACCACGGGCCACTCGCGGCGGGCAGGTGCCATTCGGCGATCATCGCCGGCGCCGCCACCGTCGCACTGAACCATGGCGACATGCCGAGAACGAGACACGCCGCCAGAATGGCGAGCTGTGATCGCGCTGCCGTCTCGTTAGGCACCGTCACGCGGCGCCCAGCATCGCACGACCCGCCGCGTCGCGGTCGAGCGTGACGTCCAGCGCGCGCCCTTGGAACATCACAACGAGCCGATCCGCGAGCGCGATCACTTCATCCAGATCGCTCGAATACACGAGGACCGCGGCACCGGAATCCCGCGCCGCCAGCAGTCGCGCGTGCACGGCGGACGTAGCCGCGATGTCCAGACCACGCGTCGGGTTCTCGACGATCACCACCAGGGGCTTCGATTCGAGCTCGCGCGCCAACACGAGCTTCTGCTGATTGCCGCCGGACAGTGCGCCGACCATCGTGTCAATGGACGGCGCGCGCACGTCGTACTCCGTTAGGATTGCCGCCCCACGCGCTCGAACGCGTGGCCATGGCAGCCGCCCGCGTGCGGCGCCGGCGCCGCGCAAGGCAAGATTCTCCGCGATGTCGAAATCGAGAATCAGCGCGTCGCGATGCCGATCTTCCGGCACGAATCCAACCGTGGGTGGCGATTCGACGCGCCCCATCGTTGCGGGCAGACGCCCCGCGAGGCAGAGGAGCAGCTCGTGTTGGCCGGCGCCGTCGACGCCGGCCACGCCAAGCACCTCGCCCGCCCGAATGTCCAGATTCACGCCGCGCACGCGCATCACGCCGCGCGCGCCGCAGACGCTGAGATCGCGAGCCGAGAGAACAACCTGACCCGGCTCGGTTCGCTCGTGACGCAGCTCGGCCGGCGGCGCGCCGCCAATCATCGCCTTGGCCAATGCCACGCTGTCGACGTTGGCGACCGGCTCGGACAGGACCGTTCGCCCGTGACGAAGCACGGTGACATCGTCGGCGACGGCGAGTGCCTCGGGCAGTTTGTGGGTGATGAGCACGACGGCGCCACCGGAGTCGGCGAAACGACGCAGCATCGCGAGCAATTCTTCCGCTTCACGGGGGGCGAGGACGGCTGTGGGCTCGTCCAGAATCAAGGTGCGCGCACCATGGGCCAAGGCCTTCACGATTTCCAACCGCTGCTGCGCGCCTACCGACAGGTCGCCCGCGCGCGCATCGGGGTCGAGCGCGAAGCCCACGAGATCACCGATCTCTCGCACGCGCGCCCGGACGCGCTCCACCCGGTACGCGCCATGGCCGCCCAGCGCCACGTTTTCGGCAACAGTCAACGCGGCAATGGAGCTGAAGTGTTGGTGCACCATCCCGATGCCTAACGCAATCGCGGCGGCGGGCGACGCCAGATGGACCGGAGTCCCATGCACGCGAATCGTGCCGGCGTCCGGTCGGACGAGACCGAATGCGATGCGCATCAGCGTCGTCTTGCCGGCGCCGTTTTCGCCCAGGAGCGCATGCACAGTTCCATCGCGCGCGACGAGCGACGCATCGTCGAGTGCATCCACGGATCCGAAGCGGCGCGCGATGTTC
>DASYXE010000545.1:0-10046 GCA_035935375.1 Gemmatimonadaceae bacterium
GGACTCCGGCACATCGAGGTCATCGACCGGGATCTCGAGCAACGGCAGATCGATGGACTCGGACTCCTCGGGCGACTCATCCGGCGCGCGCTCGTCGGTGTCCTCGAGCTGCAGCTCGCCCAAACCGCCTAACGGATCGCCGGCGAGGATCCCGTCATCGGTCGACGGCGACGGCTCGAGGCCGGCCAGCGGCGCCACGTCGGGGTCGCGATCGGACTGCGTGTCGAACGTCGTCTGCTCGAAGCCGACGATGATATCCGAGTCGTGGTGGCTCACCAACTCGTCGGACTGCCCCTCGTCGTCGGGTGCAGACTCGACGAAGCTTTCGGAGCGCTCGAGGCCTTCCACCGGCTCGACGTCGGGCGATGGCTCGATCTCCGCCTGCGCATTGATGAACGGCACGTCGACGTCGACGGTGTTGAGCTCCGGCTCGGGTTCGGGAGCCGGCGGTTGGGCAGGCTTGGCCGGCACGGTCGCAGCAGGCGGCGGCGCGGCGGCCGCGCGCGCACCGGCCCCTGCGCGCGGCGCATCGAAATTGACGTCCAGAAAAACGAGATCGTTCGCTTTGGGCGTTGGGCGACCAGGGCCGGGCTTTGGCTCGAGATCCGGGTCTAACGCCTTCATCCGATCGACCGTCGCGCGCGCCTCGCGGGTACGACCTTCGGCCTGGAATTTCTCGTACAGCACCTGCAGCTGCTCGATCGCTTCGCCCTTCCGATCCTTCCGCACCAACTGATCGGCGAGCATGAGCCGGATGTCGTCCTGATCGGGACAGAGGTCGGCGAATTCTTTCAGCGCGCGAAACGCTTCCTCCAACTCGCCTGCGCGCTGCATGCGATCGGCGTACTCGAGAAAGTTTTGCTTCGCGTCGTTCACGAAGCCTTTCTTCGCGCTGATCTTGCCCAACTTGTAGTAAATGGACGTCCGACCCGGCGCATTGCGCAGGATCTTGTTGCAGAGCGCGATCGCGTTGTTGAAGAAACCGCCGTCGGTGTAGAGGTCGACGGCTTTCTCGTAGTGGTCGACGGCTGCCGCAACGTCGCCACGGCGTACGAGCAAATCGCCGACGCGGTTGTAGAGCGCTACGTCGGCCTCATCGACGTGTTCGCCCAACCCATCGAGAATCTGCGCGTACGTCTCGAGCGCCTTGTCGAACTGCTTCTTTTGCTCGTATTCGAGCGCTCGTTTCTTGAGCTTCGCAACGTTCGACATCAGCGCGTGGTGGGCTCCGTGTGCGAGGCGGCTTCGCGTCGCGCTCCGGCGTGGCGAAGGCCACGTAAGTTACCGGTAAGTTGCGCTGGCGACAAGGTTTGGCTTAGTCCACCTACGACGGACTGCTGCGCCGCTCGCGGAGTAACGCGCACGCCCTCCGGATCGAATCGCGACACTCAAGCCATGATGTCGCGGACCCGGGAGAGCGTGAGCGGCGCCTGCGACTCTCCCCGGCAGGCGTAATAGCACGCATTGCAGTCGATCGGCTGGTACGTGCGAAATTCCGTCCAATGGAAGTCGCTTGGGAAGTCTGGGCACCGCCGCACATACCCCATGGGGTTCACGTGGATCGTGCGCTGCCCGGAGAGACACGGGTCGTGCATCTCGCCGCGGACGTATCGGGGAATCGCGCGGAGGTAATGGTCTGAATTGACGATGATCCCGCGCCGCCGTCGCTTGATCGAGAGGAGCTCGGCGATCACCGCATCGAGCTCCGGCCACTGGCCGGACTCGAGCCGATGGTCACCGTTGCCGTTCTTGAGGTCCGTGTACGTGCTGAACGACACGCCGACGCCCAACGCCTCGGCGCGTCGCGCGATCGGGACGATCTCGGACAGGTTGTCGCGCTTGATGACCGTGTTGAAGCGGATGCTGTCGATGCCGGCGGCGCGGAGCTGCGGCACGAGGTCGAGGATTTTTTTCGACAGGCCGGGGACGCCGCGCGCGCGATCGTGTCGCTCGTCGAGGAAGTCGAGCGAGATGTTGAACTGATTGAGCCCCGCGTCCCAGAGCGAGCGCGCACGCTCGACCGTGAGCATGCCGCCGTGCGTGATCAGCGCGATGTACCGGAGATGCACCGCGCGTGCGACGCCGGCGATGAGCGCCTCGAGATCGCGCCGCAGCAGCGGTTCGCCGCCCGTAAACGTGATCATGATCGGCGAGAAGAAGCGCGCGGCATCGGCGAAGCTGCGGGCCTCCTGCGCGCGGGCGGACGGATCGGTTTTCCAGTAGTCGCAGAAATCGCAGCGCGCGTTGCACCGCATCGTGACCTCGAAGTGCACGAGGATGGGGCGGTGGCGGAGCGTGAGCCAGGCATACTTGGCCGCGAACAACGGCACGTGCCACGGCGCGAAGCGGGACGACAGCATGGCGGGCCGACGACCGTCGCCCGACGCCTAACGGGAGGCCGGCGCCGTGGGCGACGCCACGGCGACGGCATCGAAGGCCCCCGACGCGATCGCGCCGCTGAGCGCGGCGATGTCCGCGCTCAGCGCGCGATCGCGCTCGAGGGCCGGCACCACGCTCCGCACGATCGCCACCGCGTCGCCCACGCGGCGCGCGGGCGTGAGCGGAGCGCGCAGCTCCACCGCCTGCGCCGCGCACATGAGCTCGATCGCGAGAATATGGCGCACGTTCTCCACGGAGCGCCGCAGCTTCCACGCCGCCCCCATCGCCATCGGGACCACATCCTCCTTGCCGCCGCCGGTGGGAATCGTGTCCACGCTCGCGGGATGCGCGAGCATCTTGCACTCGCTGGCCAACGCGGCCGCCGTCACCTGCGCCATCATGAAGCCGCTGTTCCCGCCCGCGTCGCGCGCGAGAAACGCGGGCAGGCCGTGATTGAGATCCGGATGCAGCAACCGGTCGACGCGACGCTCGGCGATGGTGGACAGATTGGCGAGCGCGATGGCCATGACGTCGAGTGCTAACGCAACGGCCTGGCCGTGGAAGTTGCCGCCGCTCAGCATCTCGGCGCCGTCCACGACGAGCGGGTTGTCGGTCGCCGCGTTGAGCTCGCGCGCGATGATCGATTCGGCGAACGCGAGCGCGTCGCGGGCCGGTCCGTGCACCTGCGGCATGCAGCGCAGCGCGTACGCATCCTGCACGCGCGGATCGCCGGTTCGGTGTGATTCGCGGATCGCGCTGTCGGCGAGGAGGGCCCGCAACAGCGCGGCCGATTCGGCCTGCCCAACCTGGCCGCGCGCGGTCTGGATGCGCGCGTCGAACGCGACCGGCGTCCCCATCAGGCCTTCGAGCGACATCGCACCAGCGACGTGCGCCGCGCGCCAGATGCGGAGCGCATCCACGAGCGCGAGCGACGCGATCGCGGTGTGCGCCTGCGTTCCGTTGATGAGCGTGATGCCTTCCTTGGGCTCGAGCACCACCGGCCGCAGCCCGGCGGCGCGCAGCACATCGGCCGCGGTGCCGCGCGAGCCGTCGCGCCAGGCCGCGCCCTCGCCGATCATCGCGCCGGCGAGGTGTGCTAACGGAGCGAGATCGCCGCTCGCGCCCACACTCCCCTGCTCCGGCACCTCCGGGGTCACGCCGGCGTTGAGCATGCCCGTCAACAAGTCGATCAGCTCGGGGCGTCCGCCGGAATAGCCTTTCGCGATCACGTTGGCGCGGAGCAGCATCATCGCGCGCACTTCGCGCTCGGGGAGCAGCGGGCCGACGCCCGATGCGTGGCTCCGCACGAGATTCACCTGCAGCTCGCGCAGGCGATCGGCCGGAATCGCGACCTCGGACAGTTTCCCGAAGCCGGTGGTCACGCCGTACACGACGTCGCCGCGCTCGAGCACTTCGACGACGGCGGCTCGCGCCCGGGCGACGCGCGCGCGGCCGCGATCCGACAACGCCACCGGCGCATGCTGGACGGCCACGCGGTATACGTCATCGACGGTGAGCGAGTCGCCGTCGAGCAAGATCGGTTGTGTCATGTGGGGAAAATGTACGCAGCGCCGCCATCGCCGCGCCAGCGGCGGTGACGGCGCTGCGTCACCTACCCGACTAACGTGCGATCGCGCCGCCGCCCATCGTCTTGTGATGGAAGACCGGATCTCCAGGATCCGGCTGATACGACCACTCGAACACGATGAAGTTGTGGCCGACCGCAGCGACGCGCAGGCTGGCGTAGTGCATCCCGTCGCTCCGAACGGTCTGGATCGCGTAGCCGAGCTTGGCCTTCGCCTGGATGGCACCGGAGGAGTAGCCCGAACTCGGCGCGACGCTCAGTGCGGAGAGATTCGGAATCGGCTCCGCGCTATAGAGCGCGACCGTCGTCTGGGACTTCACCGGCACGATCCAGATGCTGCCATCGGCATGGCGATCGACGCGGACGTCGATATCAGTACGCGCGCCGCTCGCGGTCATGCTGCGCGGGCTCCCAGACGAGCCGAACGAGAAGCCGCTCTTCGCGAGGGAATCCTGCGCAGAGAACACCACCACGTCACCCGACGCGCTCGGCGCGATGGCGATCGGAGTCGGCCAATCGCTCTCGTGCCCGTCGACGCTGATCGCGCTGACGTCGAAGCACCGCGGTTGACCGTTGGGCAGTCCGCTGGCGATGAAGTCCTCGGAGACCGTCGTCCCTTCGAGCACCCACTGCGTGTCGCAGAGATTCTGGGCGGCGTGGAAGACCGTCGAGTAGACCCGATAGTAGCTGAAGGCCGATGGGTTGGCCAACCGTGCGTTAGGCGACCACGACAGCTCGACCGCCCCGTCGAGCGCGATTGCCGAGAGGTCTTCGGGCGGCGGCAGCTTGTTGGTGTTGTCCACGGTGACGACGTTGGACGGCGCACTCAACGAACCGTCCGCCGCCTCCGAGGCCACGTAGTACTGCAGATCAGGCTGGCCGAGATCCTCGAACGACGGCGAGGTGGTCTGCGCCCGCAGGCTCCACTGGTCGCTCGTCGACGCGCGCGAGAAGACGGCGTAGTCGGCAATGTTGGGATCGTTCACCGGATCCCAACGCAAATCGATCCCCTCGGGCGCGTCGGCGTTCCCGCTCGGGATCAGCTGGTACGAGAGATTACTTGGAGGCGTGAGGTTGAAGTTGCTGCCGGTCACGCGATCAGCGGTCGAGCAGGCGGCGAGTGCCACCACGGCACCAGCCACCAGAGTCGTGCGGCGCATTGCGAGCTCCATCGGCGTATGCACTGTCCCTGTGCACGAGCCGCGCCGGGCGCTGCGGTAGGGCGAACGCCAACCAGATCAAGCAATTACTCCTGGTGCCCCACGTGTCCCCGTCCCTCTTGGTGGACAGATGCCGGTCCGATACTGGACACCAGGTCCTCCGCCAACTACGGAACGCTGCCCTCCTGAGGCCTGTACGTCGACCTGTTGTAATCGAACTTGAGGTCCGGCTCCGCCTTGAGCGCGATGTAGAAACTGAACGCGAAGTTTCCGTTGGGCGCCCGCGAGAAGTGGAAGATCGCGCGCCAGTCGTGCATGTCGCGCTGCAGGCCCACGTCCTGGTCGGAGAACTGGTGCAGCTCGAAGTCGTATCCCGTCGACCACTGCAGCGCCCACTTGGGTGTCAAACTGAACGACGCGTTCGCGCGCAGCGTGGTGAGCGGCGGCGTGATGAACGGCACGCCTCCGGCGACGGTTTGCTGCAGCGTGTCCACGGGCTGCGGCGTGGTCAGGCAGCGATTGTAGTTGATCGGATCGTTGATCAGGACCTGGCACGTCACGCGCGGATTGATCAGCGTCGCGCCGGGAATCGGCCGGCTTCGCGTGGAGGAGAACTGGAACGATGCCGTCCATCCGGCACCCGTTGGGATGCCGATCGGCTGTCGCACGCCGCCCGGACCGGCGATCACCGGCTGCTGGTTGAGCGCCTGGGCCGACTGATTCGCCGTCGTGTCGCCGTTCCCGAAAATCTTCGAGAGCGCGGTGATCGGATTGTTGTTTTTCCCGATCGTGAACGACGCTGTGATGCCGGTACGGAATGGCTTGAACTTCGCCGTGTCGCTCTGCAGATCGCCCTGGAACAACGAGTACTGCACCGCGAGATCGAATCCGGGGAGTAGATCCGAGCTCACGCGGTAGCCGAACGTCGACGTATTGAACCCCGATGCGTGCGTCACTTTCGCGCGTTCGAAGTCGTAGCTCAACGGATCGAAGGTCAGGGCGAGCAGCTTGATCTTCTGTCCCGCGTCCGGGTTCGTGTCGTTCTTGCTCTTGAGCTTCGCCTCGAACACCTGGTCCAACTGCATCGTGATGTTCTGCTGCGGCAGACCGCCCAGGTACGTCGCGCGGGTTTTGTTCAGCGCGCGCAGGAACTCATCGCTCACGTTCGCAGCCGGCGAGTACGTGAACGTGATGCGCGGCGAGATCGAGTGGCGGATCCGCGCGAACGGCCCGAAGCCGGGGAAGAAACCGAACAACGTCGGCGAGCTCCCGAGTCCGTATTGCAGCGTTTTCGACTGGTGCACGAACTGACCGCCGCTCAACTGGCTGCGCACCCAGAAGCCGCTCGTCTGATCCGCGTTCACGATCGCGATGAACGGCGACAGCTTGAGCGTGCTCTGCATGATCGCCGGCAGGCTGATACCTGTTTGCCAGTCGACCGATGTGAGATAGCTCTCCGCGTACATGCGCCGGGTGATGAGCACGCCCGTGTTGAAATCGCGCACGTCGAACGCCTGCGGGAAGTTGTTCTGCTTGTCCGACAACGAGAAGCTGTTCTGCCACGTGAAGCCGAAGATGCGCACGGGCGTCTGGAGCGATGCTGTCGTGTTGCGCTGGCTCGCCTTCACCTGGGTGCTGTCGAATGGGTCGCCGTTCTTCCCGGGTGTGAAGATGAACGGCGCGGCGTCCATGTTCAGGTTCTCGGTGTTGTTGATCGAGAGCTGCGGCGACCACAGGAACCACTGTCCCACACTCACCGGTTTGGACGAGAGGCTCAGGTTCGGGAAGTTCTGGTCGATTTCCTTGCGGCCCGTGTACTGCGTGCGCGTGCCGCCGATGCTGAGGTTCGCCGGGCCTAACGCTTGCTGGAAGTTCACGGCCGATGCAATCGCGGCGAGCGCTTGCGCCACGTTGAATGCCTGCTGGCGGATCGCGGTCGTATTGCTCGAGTAGTTGATCGACGCGTTGAGGCTGCTGGTCTGCGAGAATTGCTGCTGGTGCGACCACGAGACGTTGGTGCTCCTCTCGCCGTCGCTGAACGTGGAATACGAGAGTCCGATGCGGCCCGCGAGGAACCGGTCGAGCCACCGGTACTCGAACTCGCCGTTCCAGCGCGTCCATCCGATGTTGCCGTTCTGGGCGTTGTTGCCGCTCCGCCAATCCAGCGACGCGGTGGCGTCGGTGTAATCGTTGATCGCGAAGTAGTAGCCGAGGTTGTCGACCTCGCGCTGATAGGACGCGGACGTGCGCACGATGTCGGAGAGGCCGAAGCGCGGCGGGATGATGCCGCTGCGGCGACCGGCGCGCATGTCCTGGAAAATGAACGGCAGCCAGAGGACGGGGATGTCCTGGATGTAGAGCACGGCCGGTCGCGCGACGAGCAGACGTCGCGTGACCATCTTGATTTCCTTCGACTCGAAGTGGTAGTGCGGATCGGGCAGGTCGCAGCTCGTGACCGATCCGTCGAGCGCGTACGAGGTGTTGTGTCCGTGGCCGGTGGTGTCGCCGGCGACGGCGCCGCGCTCGCCGCCCACGTACCAGGTTTGGCCGGCCTGGGCCGAGGACGTCGTCAACCGGTTGGCGATGCCCTTGTGGTTGCCGACGTCGTACTCGAGGCCGCCTAACGTGACGAGGTCCGACGTCTGCGCGCCCGGGTCGCGGAGGACGATCGTGTCGTTGGGCATATTGCGCGCGATCACGATGCGCGACGAGTCGTTATAGACGATGGTATCGGCCACGAGCACCGTTTGCTCGCGTTGGACGGCGCCCTGCCCCGACAATTGCAGCGCGTGGCTCTGCGCGTTGAACACGGCGGTGTTGCCCTGGTACCGGGTCGTCACATAGCCGGCCCGGCTCATGAGCGCGTTCATCACCGAATCGGGCTCGTTCCATTTGACGAGGTCTTTCTTGACCCGCGACGTGTCGCCGCGCGTGGTGTCCGTCGGCGTCGGCTGGCGGAAAATCGGCTTCGTGGTGTCCGGGAAAATCGGCGGCTGCTGGGGCGGCGGGTTGGTGGGAATTCCCTGGGCCGCCGCGGCGCCGCCTAACGGTAGCGCCAAGACGGCCGCGGCCGCGAGGACGCGCCGGATCACGCCGTCGCTCCGCGCCGGCCCGCGCCCTCCACCTCACCGGTCTCCGCCTCCCGCTCGGCTTGGCGGCGCAGGCGCCGCCGGTGGACACCGTACGTGAGGACGACGCTCACCTCGTACAACAGGTACAACGGCACCGCCATCGCGATCGTCGTCCAGACCAGGTCGCCCGGCGTGAGGAAGGCGCCGATGATCACGCAGATCACGATGGCGTGGCGCCGGTACTTGTTGAGGAACCGCGGCGTGACGATGCCTAACGCAGCCAGCGCCAGAATGACGATGGGCAGCTCGAAGCACAACCCGAAGGCCAGCGCCATACTGGTCGCGAAACCGAAGTACTCGGTGGCCGTGATCATCGGCTCGAGCGCCTGCGTCTGGAAGCTCATCAGCCATTCGACGGCGAGCGGCAGGACGACGAAGAACGACAGGCATACGCCGGAGAGAAACAGCAGGGTCGCGAACACGAACACCGGGATGACCAGCTTCTTCTCGTGCTTGTACAGCGCCGGCGCGACGAACGCCCAGATCTGATAGATGATGACCGGCAGCGCGAGAATGATGCCGAGCACGATCGACGCGTTGAGCACGATCGTGAAGGGGTCGCCCGGATGCGTGTACACGAGCTTGCGGCCGTGCAGGTACGGCTTGATCGGGCCCTCGAGGAGCCCGATCACGTCGATTTTCATGAGCAGGACGAACGCGAGGCCGACCCCTACGACGAGCGCCGCCAGCGACCAGATGATGCGCCAGCGCAGTTCCTCGAGGTGATCGAGGAACGGCATTTCGCCGCTGGTCTTGAGCTCCGAGCGTTGATCCACTGCGCCGTCTGCTCCGTGCTCACTTCAGCTCGCGCAGATGATCGCGCGCCAACGCGGCTTCATCCGACTGCGGGTACGTGGAGATGAGCTGGTTGAGCAGCGCTCGCGCGGCCGTCGCGTTGCCCTGTTGCTCCAGATAGAGTGCGCGCTTGTACAGGGCCGTCGGCGCGTGCGGCGACTTCGGGAACTTCTGGATCACCATCGCGTAGGCGCTGTCCGCGGCCGCCGCGTTGCCCTGGGCGCGATACGCTTCGCCCAGATAGAACTGCGCCTCGGGCGAGATGTCGGCCGTCGGATAGTCCGAGAGTAGCTTCTGGAACGCCTGCGCCGCGGTGCTCGGGCTGCCGCGTTGAAGCTGCTGCATGCCTAACTGATAGAGCTGGTTCGGGCCGGGCTCGGTGGATCCCGGGGCGCCCGGCGCGGGCGACGTACCCGGCGGCGTGGTCGCGCCCCTGGCCCCCGTCGTCGTGGGCGGAGGGGCCGCGCCCTCACCCACGTCCTGGTTGCGCTGCTCGATCGATGCGCGGAGCTCCTGGAGGCGGTTCTGGCTCTGTCCGGTGAGCTGCTGGATCTGGAGCAGCTGCTCGTTCACGTCGTGCAGATCGCCCCGCATGTCGCCCTGCATCTTGACGACGCGCCCGCTCACCGTGCCTAACGAATCGCGCACGAGGCCCAGCGTCGCGACCACCTGGCCCAGCTGGGCGGAGCGCACCGAGTCGGAGCGCACGTTGGCGGTCCGCAACGAGTCGATCTGGACCTGCAGCAGCTTCACGTCGTTGCTGGTGGCGAAGCACGCCCCGGTCGCCACGAGCGCGACCGGAGCGAGACGCCGGAGGACGGTCTTCATGGGGCTCCCTTGATCTGGTCGGCGCCGGCCGTGATCTCGAATTCATCGCGCCGGTTCTGCGACCAGGAGGACTCGTCGTGGCCCGTCGCGACCGGCCGCTCTTCGCCGTAGCTGATGATGTCGATCCGGTCGCCCGCGATGCCGTGGTCGGTGAGGTACCGCTTGGCC
>DASYXE010000546.1:0-7471 GCA_035935375.1 Gemmatimonadaceae bacterium
CCCGAGCTCGCGTTGGATCGCATAGCGACCCGCGAGCGCAGTCGTTAGGCGGTCGAGCGGCGATGACCCTGTGTCACGCATGATGGTGCCGGCGCGACTCCACGTGGGGCGCCCGCTAAGGCGCGTCTCTAAAACAGCGCCGGTCGCCTGAGTCGAGCGCGCTTGGCTCGCGCCCGATCGGCGTCCGGATGTCCGTCGCTACAATCCGCTCGCCACTCCGCGCTCAGCGAGCGTCCAGAGCTGCGTCTGCGTGGAGGCGTGCTCGAGCATCGTGAGCGCGCGCTGCAGCGGCGCGTCGCTTGGCGCTGCGCGACGGAACGCGCTCGAATCGCCGAACGCGATCGTGGCGATCTGCTGCTCGAGCAGCCGGTTGACCCAGGGCTCCGCCGCGTCGAACGTCGCGCGGTCCACATCCACGCCCGAGGCGCGTAGGTGCTCGAAGAACTCCTCGCGCCACGCGGGCAGCACGACGAAATCGCCGTGCACCGTTGGGCGAAGCCCGCGCGCCACGTCGAACAACGCCGTTCGCGTTTGCGCTGCCTTGGGCGCAAACTCCCGCGCCAGATGCTGCTCGGCACTCGACAAGGTGTCCGACGCCACTTTCACATCCGGTGTGATGCCACCGCCGCCGAGCACGGTGCGGCCGCCGTCGCTCTTGTAGCGAGGGGGTCGCGGAAGCGGGGGGGTGTCGGCGAGGGGATTGATCGACGTATCGGGGGCACCGTCGAACGTGCGAGCGCGCTGAATGCTCCGGCCGCTCGGCGTGTACCACCGGCCCGTCGTGAGCTTGAGCGCGTAGCCGCCATCCAGGTTGAACAGCGACTGCACCACGCCTTTGCCGAACGACGTCTCGCCGACGATGACCGCGCGGTCGTGATCCTGCAGTGCGCCGGCGACGATCTCGGAAGCCGACGCGGTGTAGTGGTCGACGAGCAGTACGACCGGCTCCGATGGCACGAGAGGCGGAATGCGCGCGCGATAGGTTTGCGCCGGCTCTCCACGCTGACGGAGCTGGGCGATCTCCTGGCCGGCGCTCAAGAACAGATTGCTCACCGCGAGCGCCTGTGCGACGTCGCCGCCCGGATTGCCGCGCAGGTCGATCACGAACGACCGCGCGCCATGCTGCTTGAGCCCGGCGACGGCGCTCGCCATCTCGCTGTCCGCCGTCTCGTTGAATCGCTGCAGCGGGATGTAGCCCGTGTGGTCGCCGATCACCACCGCGAACGGGACCGCCTGCGGGCGCACGATGGCGCGCACGAAATGCGTGCGGATCGGCGTCGTGACGCCGGCGCGGAGAAAGGTGATGTCGACGCCCGAGCCGGGCTCGCCCACGAGCAGCTGCGAGACGCGGTCGCCGGGCAGGTCGGCCACGGGTGTGCCGTTCACGGCCACGATCTCGTCGCCGGCCATCACGCCGCCTAACGCAGCCGGCGAATGCTGGAACACGCCGGTCACCGCGATGCCGCCCGGGTGCCGTTCGAGCGACATGCCTAACCCACCGTACGCGTTGCCGATGTCGTTGCGCAGGAAGCCGGCGATGGCGGTGCGCGAGAACAGGCTCGCGTATGGATCGCCGATCGCGCCGACCATGCCGTTGGCCGCTTTGACGAACAGCGAGTCATCGGACATCGAATCGACGCTGCGCGTGGCCACCAGACGACGCACTTCGTCGAACAGCCGCGCGCCGCGGACGTCGCGCTTCGGTTGCCGAGTGGCCGCGATGCCGACCACGACGGCCACGCCCGCGGTCGCCGCGAGTGCGGCGGCCACATGGACGGTCCGCATCTGCCGGAATCCGAACATGATCATCCTCGGCTGAGAGCGGTGAGGCCGAACGAGGCGCATCGTCGCGCCGGGCGCGCTTCACCGAATTAGAACGGTGTACCAACCAGGCTGTAGCGTCAATGCCGGGCTGGCTGACCGGGATGGCAGAATTTCGCCATCGCACGCAGCGTGCCGGCCCGTCGCGCGGTTGGAAGTCGTTTTCGCACTCGGTATGTTGCGCTCATGAGTGCTCCGCATGCGCTCGCGACGCCCAGCCGTGAGCAGATGAAAGGCAGCGTCGAGCTGCTGGATCGGACGTTCCTCGCGGCGAACTATCTGTCGGCCGCGCAACTGTATCTCAAGGACAACGTGCTGCTCCGCGAGCCGCTCGCGCCGCAACACATCAAGGCGAGATTGCTCGGACACTGGGGAACGGTGCCCGGGATCAATCTGCTCTACGCGCACCTGGGCCGGCTCGTGCGCGACCGCGGCCAGCGCGTGCTCTTCGTCGTCGGGACCGGCCACGGGGCGCCGGGGGTGCTGGCGAACACGTTCCTCGACGGTACGTTAGGCGAACGATATCCGCAATATTCGCGCGACGCGGCCGGCGTCGCCGCCATGGTGCACGCGTTTTCGTGGCCGGGCGGATTCCCGAGTCATCTCACCGCGCTCACGCCGGGCACACTGCACGAGGGCGGTGAGCTCGGCTATTCGCTGGTGCACGCACCGGGTGCCGCGATGGATTATCCCGATCTGCTCGTCGCGTGTCTCGTCGGCGACGGCGAAGCGGAAACCGGTCCGCTCGCCGGCTCGTGGCACTGGCACCGCTTCCTCAATCCCGCGCGCGATGGCGTGGTCCTGCCCGTCCTGCACCTCAATGGCTACAAATTGTCCGGCCCATCGCTGTTCGCGCGCCTGAGCCGCGATGAGCTGGCCGAGTATTTCGCCGGCATGGGGTACGAAGCGCGCGAGGTGGCGGGGGAGGATCGCGCGTTGGTCCATCGGTCGATGTGGGACACGCTCGACTGGGCCTACGACCGGTTAGGCGAGATCAGGTATGCGGCGCGCGAGGGCGGCACGAGCCCGCGCAGCTGGCCTGTCATCGTGCTGCGCACGCCCAAGGGATGGACCGGCCCCAAGAGCATCGATGGACAGGCCGTCGAGAACACGTTCCACGCCCACCAGATCCCCATCGAGGACCCGCGCACCAACCCCGATCACCTGCGCGCGCTCGAGCGGTGGCTCAGGAGCTACCACCCCGAGGAGTTGTTCGATGCCGAGGGCCGGCCCATCCCGGATGTGACCGCCATGTATCCCGTGGGCGACATGCGGTTAGGCGCGTGTCCGGTGGCCAACGGCGGCGCCGTGCGCGTGGCGCTCGAGTGCCCCGATCCCACGGCCGTCGCGGTCGACGCGGCCACGCCCGGCGAGACGCTCATCGAGAATACACGCGTGTTAGGCAGCTATCTCCGTGAAGTGTTCAACGCCAACGAGCGCGAGCGGAATTTCCGGCTGTTCTGCCCCGACGAAACGTCGTCGAACCGGCTCCAAAACGTGTTCGAGGCGACGCTGCGATCCTGGATGCTCCCGCTCGTCCCCACCGACGAATACCTCTCCATCACCGGCCGCGTCATGGAGATTCTGAGCGAGCATTGCTGCGAGGGATGGCTCGAGGGCTACGTGCTCTCGGGACGCCACGGCATCTTCGCCTGCTATGAGGCGTTCCTGACGATCGTCGACTCGATGGTGCAGCAGTTCGCCAAGTGGCAGAAGATGGCCACCGAGGTGGCGTGGCGCGTTCCCACGGCGTCGCTCAATCTCCTCGTCACGAGCCACGTCTGGGAACAAGATCACAACGGATACAGCCACCAGGGTCCGTCATTCATCAACCTGTTGCTCACCAAGAAGGCGGCCACGACGCGCGTCTATTTGCCGCCCGACGCGAATACGCTGCTCGTCACGATGCGCCATTGCCTGCAAACGACGGGCGATATCAACCTCATCGTCGCGTCGAAGAAGCCAATGCCGCAGTGGCTCGATACGGCGGAAGCGGAGGTGCAGTGCGCGGCCGGTGCGTCGCATTGGGAATGGGCCGGTCACGATCCCATGAACGCCGACATCGTTCTCGCCGCCGCCGGCGATGTGCCGACGCGCGAAACCCTCGCTGCCGCGTGGTGGCTCCGGCGCCTCGCTCCCCAGCTGCGCGTGCGCGTCGTGAACGTCATCGATCTCTTTGCGCTCCAGGCGCCCGGGGACGACTCGCACTGTATCGATGAGGAGCGATTCGCGGCACTCTTCGGCACCGAGACGCATGTGATACTGGCATTCCACGGATATCCGGATGTGATCCACGAGCTGATTCATCACCGGCCGCATCCGCAGCGATTCCACGTGCGCGGTTACATGGAGGAAGGCACGACCACCACGCCGTTCAACATGCTCGTGCTCAATCGGATGAGCCGCTATGACCTGGCCATCGAAGCCTTACGGCGCGCAGGCCGCACTGACGGGATGACGCAACTCGAGGCGAAGCTGAGCGAGCACCGGGCCTACATCGTGGCCAACGGCGAGGACATGCCGGAGGTGATGCACTGGAGGTGGTCCGCCTAACGCGCAACCTCAGAGGAGGTGCGGGACCACCACCGCCGTCGTACATCCGGCCCGCTCGACGATCGACGCCGTACCCTGCCCGAAGAACAGCGGCTGCGCGAGCAGCTTGTTCTCTGCGCCTAACACCAGGAGGTCGTAGTGGCCGGCGTGCGACTGCTCGATGATCGTGGTCGCCGGATCGCCGCTGGCCAGGATGCGCACGCGCGGATCGACGCCCGCCGATGCGGCGAGGGTTGCCAGGTCGCCGCGGATACGATTCTCGAGCGTCTCCGCTTCGAACTCGGCGACGGCGTGCGACGCGCGCAGCTCGGGTACCGCGAGCGCGCCGGTGGTCACCCGCGCCTCGTTGATCACGTGCAGCAACGTCACCTGCGCCCCCGCCGACGCCGCGTACAGGAACGCGAACTCGGCGGCCGAGCGCGAGAACACGCTGCCGTCCAACGGAACCACCACGCGCTCGAACGAGTCGGGTATCGAATCGTCGGCGGCACGGACGATCACCACGGGCATGCGCAGTCTGGTGACCACGTCGCCCACCGCCGAGCGGCTCACCAGGTGGCGCGCTGCCGCGCCGATGAACACGAGATCGTAGTCGCGCGCCGCCTCGTCCAGAATGGCGCTGGTCGGCGAAGCCGAGCGCACCCGCCGGACGACCAACCGCTTCTGCTGCTCCTTCATGAGCTCGGCCGCGCTCGCCAGGTGCGCGTCGAGTCCGTGCCCGGCCAGGGACGACGTGCGCGATCCACGCAACCGGGGCCACCGCTGGTGCGCGCGGTCCGAATCGACGTACATCGCCGTGAGCGTGCCCTCGTGGGCGCGCACGATCGGGGCCGCGACGGCGAACGCCGCCATTGCGTTAGGCCCGCCGGCCGTCGGCACGAGAATGCGCACGGCGCCGGTGGGGAGGAGCAGCGTCCGGTCGCCCGGCTCGAGCCGCCGGCGCTCTTCGTCGGTCACCGGCACGTGCTTCATCACCGCGCGTAAGAACAGCGGCGCCATGAACGACGTGATCACCGCGATCATGACCACGATCGAATACATCTCCTGCGTCAACAAGCCGAGCGACAGGCCGATGAGCGCCACGATGAGCTCCATCGCGCCGCGGGCGTTCATCCCGATGCCTAACGCAAACGACTCCCACCGCCCCAGCCTGCCGAGACGCCCGCCCACGTAGCAGCCCACGAGCTTGCCCGCCACGGCGATGCCCAACACGATCGCCGGCAGCTGCCACCCGGAGAGCGACCAGAGATCGACCTTGAGGCCGACGAACGCAAAGAAGATCGGCGACAGCGATGCGAGCACGAACGTCTCGATCGTCTGGAGCGTCGCCGCGCGCACGCGCGGGATCTGCCGCACGAGCAGGCCGAAGACGAACGCACCGAAAACCGCGTGCACGCCGATCGCCTCGGTCGTCGCGGCGCACAACAGCGTCATCACGAGAATGAGCGTCAAGTCCGCGCCGATCAGCGGCACGCTCCGGTTCACCCATCCGATCGCCCGGGTGAACCCGGGATAGACGAACCACCGCATCACCGCGAGAAAGATCGCGAGCGCGATCGCGGTGAACGCGAGCGATGCGGCCGAGAACGACCCCGCCGTCGCGATGCCGGCGATCACCGACAGCACGAGCCAGCCCACCGTGTCGTCGACGACCCCGGCCGACAGGATCACCACGCCGAGATTGCGCCGCATGAGATTCAGGTCGATCAGAATCTTCGCGATCACCGGCATGGCCGAGATCGCCATCGCGGTCGCAATGAATGCGGCGAAAATCGCGCGCTGCCCGGTCTGCGCCAGATAGCGGTCGGGGAGCAGGAGGCCTAACGCGAGGCCCATCCCGAACGGGATCGTGATCCCGAACACCGACGCCATGAGCGCCGGCCGGCCCAAGCGCCGCATCACGCGGACGTCCGTCTCGATGCCGGTGAGCAGCAGCAAGAAGATCATGCCGAGGGTCGAAATCACCTCGAGCAGATGGAACTGCGATGTCCGTTGCGGGAAAATCGAGTTGAAGAGACCGGGCGCATAGTGCCCGAGAATCGTCGGACCCAACACGATGCCGGCGAGGAGCTCGCCGATCACCGCGGGTTGTCCGAGTCGCCGCATGACTTCTGCGAGCAGCCGGCACAAGAACATGAGGCCGGCGATCTGGAGCAGCAGGATCTGTAAGTCGTGCCCCGAGATCGGTGGCACCGTCGCAGAACCCATGGCGTCCCTCGTGCGCGGCTGAGCGGGGGGCGATTGAACGTGAACCCGCCGCGCAGCGCGACGGGTCCGAAGATGTCCACCAACCTAATGCCGGGCTCGCAACCAGACTATTCGGCGAAATACACGTTGCAGCGCGATCCCGGCAAAACGACTGACCGTCCGGTAAGTGACGATGCGATTAACGCGCCGGGAGCTCGATGCGCGTGATGCGTCCGCCGGGACCGACGGCCCAGCCGATGCGCGCCGAGCCGAAGCCGACACTCCAGTAGGCCGCGGAATCGATGCGTGTCCAGGTGCGACCGTCGTCGCTGGACGCCGCTGCGCCGCCCGGTCCGACCGCCACGAGCCACGGATCGGCGGATCGCGAATAGGCCGCGCCGAACACGGGGCCGGGGAAGGGAAGCCGGCCGCCCATCGTCCAGGTGCGGCCGCCGTCGTCGGTGATCGCCACTTCGTCCTGGAACGCGTGCGGGCGGGCGATGTGTCCGCCTAACGCAACGAGGTGCCGGGCGTCGCGCACGGCGAGACTGGTGATGCCCTCCGACGTGTCCGCGGGAAGCGGCGTACGCGTCACGTCCCACGTGGCGCCGCGGTCGCCCGTGCGCAGCACCCGCGCCGCCGGCCCGTTGCCCGTGCCGATCCACGCATCGCCGGGCGGCAGCGCCATGGCGCACGTCCCGCTGGCCGCGAAGGCTCCTTCGTTAGGCAGCGCCCGAGGCAGCGCGGTGGACGGCACCGGCGACCAGTGCGCGCCGTCCGCGGTCGTCAGCACCGGGAAGTGCCCGTCCACGGCGTCGCTCATCGCCACCCCATGCGTCGCATCCCAGAACGCGAAGCAATCGTAGAACGCCTTCGGGTCGCGCGCCGTGAACTCGAGCGTCCACGACAC
>DASYXE010000547.1:0-5008 GCA_035935375.1 Gemmatimonadaceae bacterium
TCCTTCCGCTCCCTCAGGCGGCGTCGCCGCCGCTTCCCCCAGCGCAGCGCTTCCCCTAGCGAGCGCCAGCGAGCGCTTCCCCCTTCCCATAGTTGCCCGGTCCCCTTCGGCCGGTTGTTAGCCAGTTCTGTGAAGACCATCATACGCCATGCGAGTTGTGCTCACAGTGGCGGGATCGGACTCCGGTGGGGGTGCCGGCATCCAGGCGGACCTCAAGACGTTTCATCGGTTCGGGGTGTTTGGCACGTCGGCCATCACGGCAGTGACGGCGCAGAACACGTCGGGCGTCCGCGAATGGATGGCGCTGCCGTCCGGACTCGTGGGTGCGCAGATCGAAGCCGTGGCGAGCGACCTTAGGCCCGACGCGGTGAAGAGCGGCATGTTAGGCAACGCCGCGGTCATCGCGGCGCTGGCGGCAGCGCTCGGCGCCCACGACCTGCACCCGTATGTCCTCGACCCGGTGATGGTGGCATCGTCGGGGGATGACCTGCTCGAGCGCGACGCGGTCGGCGCGCTGCGGTCGGCGCTGTTGCCGCTCTGCGACCTGATCACGCCGAACGCCGAGGAGGCGATGGTGCTGACGGGCGCGGACGTGGCGAGCGTGGCCGACCAGGAGCGCGCGGCGCGGCGGCTGGTGGACGAGGGCGCGCGGGCGGCACTGGTCAAGGGCGGCCACGTCGCGGGCAACGAGGTGGTCGACGTGCTGTTCGACCGCGCGGCCGGCGTTCCTCGCGTGTTTCGCCACCGACGCATCGATACGCGCCACACGCACGGGACCGGGTGCACGTTGTCGGCGGCGATCGCCGCGCACCTTGCGTTAGGCCAGCCGCTCGAACGGGCGGTGGAGACGTCGCTGGACTACGTGCACCGCGCCATCGCGGGCGCGCCGGGCCTGGGCGCGGGCCGCGGCCCCATCAACCACTTCGCCTGACGCTCGTCGCCTGACGGTCGGCGCCGCCCGCGAACGCGCTGGAGGCGAACGCGTGGACCAGCCGCTCGAAGTCGGCGGCGGCGCGAGCGCCGGCGGCGAGAACCTGGTCGTGATCGAGGCGCTCGCCGAGCCCCGAGGCCTGGTTCGCAATCAACGAAACGCCCGCCACGCGCATGCCGAGCGCGCGGGCGGCGATGACTTCCGGGACGGTCGACATACCGACGGCATCGGCGCCCAGCCGCTCGAGCATGCGGATCTCCGCAGGCGTCTCGTACGAGGGACCGAGTAGGGCGGCGTAGACGCCCTCGGCGACGGGTACGCGGGCGTCCGTGGCCGCTACGCGCAGTTGGGCCGCCAAGCCGCGGTCATAGGGCGCGGACATGTCCGGGAAGCGCGTCTCGTGGGGCGCGACGGGACCGGCGAGCGGGTTCCGCCACATCAGGTTGATGTGGTCGCGGATGATCATCAGGTCACCCGAGCGGAGCGAACGCCGGATCCCGCCTGCCGCATTGCTCACGAACAGGGTGCCGGCGCCCAACGCATGGGCCACGCGCACCGGCAGCGCCGCGATCGCGGGGTCGTGGCCTTCGTACAGGTGCCAGCGGCCAGCGAACGCGAGCACGTCGACGTCATCGAGCGAACCGGCGATAACGCGTCCCGCGTGTCCCTGCACACCGGCGGGCGGGAATCCGGGCACATCGGCGAACGCCACGTCGACGACGGGCGAGATCCGCGCGGCCAGGCCGCCCAGGCCCGATCCCAGGATGAGCGCCAGCCGCGGCCGCCGGCCGCCTAACTCTATGCCTAACGCCCGGGCCGCGACCTGGACGGCGTCGGCGGCGGCCGCGGTCACGGGCACGCGGCCAACCGCGCGATCTCGCGGTCGGCCTCCGCCAGCATCGCGACGCGGTCCTGCCACGGCGCGAACGCGCTCGCAAATCCGTTGCGCGCGATCGCCGCGAGCTCGGCGAAGGTGAAATCCAGGTGGCGCGCGGCGTGGAGGTATTCGTCGGTGAGCGTCGTGCCGCTCATGAGCCGGTTGTCGGTGTTGAGGACCACGTTGAGACCGCGGTCGAAGTACTGGCGAACCGGATGCGCATCGTAGCCGGACACCGCGCGCGTCTGCACGTTGCTGGTGATGCACACCTCGAGCGCGATCCGCCGGTCGTTCACGAAGCGCGTGAGGCGGTCGTCCTCGATGAGACGCGTGGCGTGCCCGAGGCGGTCGGCGAAGCACTCGTGGACCGCCTGTCGTACCGAGCCGGGCCCGTCGCCCTCGCCCGCGTGGACGGTGAGCGCGAGATCGTGCTCGTGCGCCAATGCGAACGCCGCGGCGTGGTCGCGCGCCGGGTGGTCGCGCTCGGCCCCCGCCAGGTCGAAGCCGACGACGCCGCGGTCGCGGTAGGCCACGGCGAGGCGCGACAGCTCGAGCGACACGTCGGGCGAGAGCTGGCGGAGGCCGCAGAGGATGATGCGGCCGCGCGTGCCGTGGTCGCGCTCGCCGCGGGCGATGCCGCGCAGCACCGCGTCCACCGTTCCGCCTAACGAAAGGCCGCCGCGCGTGTTGAGCACGGGTGCGTAGCGCATCTCGATGTAGCGCACGCCATCGTGCGCGGCGTCCTCGATCAGCTCGTAGGCCACCCGCTCGAGCGCATCGGCGTGCTGGAGGACCGAGAGCGTGGTACCGAAGCGGGCGAGGTAGTCCTCGAGGTTGTGCGCATCGCGCACGACCATGTGCTCGGCCAGCGCGTCGGCGTCGGCCGCCGGCATGGGCTGCTTGTACTCGCGGCCCAGCTCGAGCAGCGTGGCCGGGCGGATGCTGCCGTCGAGGTGGCAGTGGAGCTCCGCCTTGGGCAGCGCGCGCAGCAGCTCGCTGGTGATCGTGGGCACGTCAGTGCAACAGGTCGGCGTCGTCTATCGCGCGGTCGCGCGCGCCGATCACGCGGATGATGGCGCCCGCGTAGAGCGGCGTGTCGGGCGGCAGGCCAAGTCCGCGGCTGTCGGTGAGGGCCCGGGTGCCCTGCACCACCTCGTCGGCGGCATCGGCGTTCCACGCGCGCACGGCCTCGAGCGCCGTGGTTGACGGGGCGGCGTCCACGCGGGCACCGTTCACGAAGACGACGAATCGGTTGGTCATGGCTGCAAGATCGTGGTGCGGGTGCCGTTAGGCGCCGCCGGCGCGGGAACGCCGCACGCCAGCACGAGCAGCCACAGACCGCACCTCCGTAGCGCGCGCATGGTGCTCAAGTTAACGCCCGGCCCCGATCGGCAGGCGGGTATGGCGATCGCTCTGGCGCCCCGTCGCGATTCCAACGATTCTTCGATACACCTCCGTGACAGACCCGCCACTTTTCTTGGACCCTGCGAGTCGACCAGCATTCAAGTCGAGCGAACGATGAGGTCGTTGGTCATTGGCATTGCGGGCGGCTCGGGCTCCGGGAAATCGACGCTGGCGCGGAACGTCGCCGCGGCGTCACCGGTCCCCGTCGTCACGCTGGACATGGATGGATACTACCGCAACTTCACGCATCTCTCGGATGAGGAACGTCGGCGCGTCAATTGGGATCACCCGGACGCGTTCGATCTCGACCTGCTCGCGCGTCACATCGGCGAGCTCGCGGCGGGGCATCGCATCGACAAACCGGTGTACGATTTCGTGAGGCATCTGCGCGCGTCCGACGCCGTGTCAGTCGACCCGGCTCCCGTGACCATCGTCGATGGCATCCTGCTCCTGGCCGACGCGCGCGTTCGCGATCTGTGTGACATCACGGTCTTCGTGGAAGCCGATGCCGACGCCCGGTTGATGCGCCGCATTCGACGGGACATCCGTGAGCGGGGTCGTCCGATCGACGAGATCCTGGAGCAGTACGAGACGACCGTCCGTCCGATGCACGTGGAGTTCGTCGAGCCGTCCAAGCGCTACGCCGACCTGATCGTGCCACACGCAACCGACAACGTTTTCGCGGTGGAGATGATCGTGGCCAAAATACAGGATTGCCTGCACGCGGAGGGCGCGCTGCAATGACCGCTACCGCCGTCACTCCCGCATCTGGAGAACGCGTGCTCGTCGTAGATGACGAACCGGATATCGTCGGACTCGTCGCCTATCACCTCGCCAAAACCGGATACCGCGTGTCCACGGCGTCGACGGGCGCCGACGCGCTGAGCATGGCGCGCGATGAGCATCCCGCGCTGATCGTGCTCGACCTGATGCTGCCGGGGATGTCGGGCTTCGAGGTGCTGGAGCAGCTGCGTGGATCGGACAGCACACGCCACGTGGCGGTGCTGCTCCTCACCGCGCGTCGCGAGGAGGCAGACCGCATTCGCGGCCTGCTGTTAGGCGCCGACGATTATCTCACCAAGCCGTTCAGCCCGCAGGAGCTGGTGCTGCGCGTGGGCGCGATTTTGCGGCGCGTGTCGGCGGGTGGGAGCTCGGCGGCCGACCGGCTGGTGATCGGACCGATCTCGATCGATCGCGCGGCGCACCGCGTGAGCGTGGAGGCGCAGGACGTCGAGCTCACGCCCACGGAATACCGGCTGCTCCTCACGCTCGCCGAACGGCGCGGGCGCGTGCAGGGACGCTCGCATCTCCTCGAGACGGTGTGGGATGCGGCACCCGACATTCAAACGCGCACCGTCGACATGCACATTCAACGACTCCGCGCGAAACTCGGCGCCGCGTCGGACCTGATCGAGACGGTGCGCGGCTTCGGGTATCGGTTGCGGACGCCGCGCGCGCTCACGTGAGACTCGCGCGCCGTTTGTTCGCGGGCTTCGCGCTCGTGATCACGGTGCTGGCGATTCTCGTGGTCGTGATCAGCGGCCAGCGGCTCGCGCGACAACTGACGGCACGCGAGACGGAACAACTGCGACACGAAGCGCTGCTTGTGGCGGCACAGTGGGCCGGGGAGCCATCGGCCGATCCCGAAACACTCGCCCATACGGCCGGCGCAGCGCTCGGCCACCGGGTGACGCTGATCGCACCGGACGGGCGTGTGATCGGCGATTCCGAGTTCGCGGACGACGCCTTGCCGCACCTCGAGAACCACTTGACGCGGCCCGAGGTGAAAGCCGCGC
>DASYXE010000548.1:0-4318 GCA_035935375.1 Gemmatimonadaceae bacterium
CATCCAAAGACAACTGATGTCCTTCCACTCCCCAAGGCGGCGTCGCCGCCGCTTCCCCAAGCGCAGCGCTTCCCCAAGCGCAGCGCTTCCCCAAGCGAGCGCCAGCGAGCGCTTCCCTTCTTCAGCCGCCCGTCACTCGACGACGTCGGTGCCGTACGGGTGGGCGAGTGGTTCGTGCACGTGCGCGAGGTCCGGCGACACGACGCACACGTGGTGGAGCGCGCCGCCCCAGCGCGCTTCCCACGCCGCAAGCGCGTGCTCAACGGCGCGCGCCCGCGTCGAGTCGTTGATGCGGATTTGCTGGAAGTCCCAACCCGCCGGCGCATTCCCCGAGTAGCCGTTGATCGTCGGCACATGCCGATCGAGACCGGCCCACATGCCGTCCACCTGATAGGTCCACGTCATGCGCCTTCCGTGGAGCGGCGCGTACAACACTGTGCCGCACGACGGCGCGATCATGGCCTCGACCCGCGTGCGCTCGGCGCGGGCGCCTGCCTTGCTGTAGACCTCGACGGACTGGCCTTGCTCGAACATGAAGGCGAGGGCGGCCAGCGTAGCGGCGACGCGCCACCGAGCCGCGAGGGCCGCCTCGAAGAAGAGCGCGATGCCGATCGCCGCCGGCACGAGCAGGATGAGTCCGACGCGCGAGATGGCGCGGAGCGCGCGGGCGCCGGGCATCCAGTCGAAGATGATGGGCCAGGCGGTATGACCGCCCGGGAACACGGTCGTGCACAGCATCAGCGCGCCCGCGGTGACCATCAGGAGTATGCCTAACGCAGTGCGCCGCGCGCCCCAGAGGCCCCAGAGCACGAGACCGGTGGTGACCAACCCGAGACCGAGCTGCTGTTCCTGCGGCATCGTGAGGACGAAGTGCCCACCGCGCCACACCGTGCCGTACATCCAGTTGTCGGCGCCCATGTACAGCCACGATGCCGGCGTCGGCATGAACTCCACGAGCGCGCCGTAAGGTCGCACGCCGAGCGCGTGCGCCACGGCCAAATAGTGCGACGCGAGCGGCGCGACCAGAACGGCACCGGTGACGAGACAGGCCCCGACCGCCGCCACGTTCTCACGGCCGACCGCGAAGAGATGCGAGCGCAGACGCGGCACCGCCAGCGCGCACAGCGTCGCGATACCGAGTGCGAGCACCAGGAAGAACCCATAGTAGAACTCGGCCCACAACTGCGCCGCGAGCGCGATCGCAAAGACCACCAGCCATTTCGCCGTAGCGGCGCGATGACGGCGCGCATCCACTTCGAACACGCGGACGAGGGCGTAGACTGCGATCACCATGTAGAACTGGGGTTGCAGCTGCGGATGCGCGAGCTGCGACGCGCGCGCGTTCGCGAACGCGAACAGGAATGCGCCGAGCGCGGCGGCCGTCGGTCCGACGCGGGTCGCGCGCCGAATCAGCGCAAACGCTGCGACGTAGTTGAGGGTCGACATCGCAATGAGCCACCACTGGAGCGCAGTGGACGGCTCGAGCCCCGCGGCGCGCAGCAGCCAGTACACGGGTGCGACCGTTAGGAGCGTGTCGGAATACGCGATGACATTCGGCGCCGGAAAATAGAATGACGCGTTCCAGAACTGTAGTTGGCCGGGCGTGCGCAGGAGCCAGAGATAGCTGCGCTCCAGCAGGTACATCACCAACCGCGAGTCGAGCAGGTCGCCCTCGACGAGCGCGAAGCCGG
The DNA here is from genome assembly GCA_035935375.1 of Gemmatimonadaceae bacterium. Taxonomy (GTDB): domain Bacteria; phylum Gemmatimonadota; class Gemmatimonadetes; order Gemmatimonadales; family Gemmatimonadaceae; genus JADGGM01. The sequence goes on from DASYXE010000548.1 coordinate 1,692, forward strand.
ATAGGATGGTCGCGTGAAACGCGAGCATGATCCCCAACGCACCGATCGCTGCGGGTGTGAGCGCCGCGCGAATGCGATTCCTCGAGGGCCGGGTCACCTCGTCCGCGGATCTCTCACTGGCGTGACGCGCGCTGGTCATCGTTTTTCAACGACTGCCGGCGGCGTTCGTCACACGGTCGAGCGCGCCTTGCCGTGCGCGAGCACGGGCTCCATCGTCCCTGTGCCTCTTACCGACGAAGCCGATGAAACGATTCGCTGTGATTCTGACCGTCGCGTGCGTCGCCGCCGGTTCGGCGTCGATGCCCGCCCAGACGCCAAGCAGCGCCGACATCGCGCGATGGAAGCAGGAAGCCCAACGCGTCACGATCATCCGCGACAACTGGGGCATCCCGCACGTGTACGGAAAAACCGATGCCGATGCGGTGTTCGGGATGATCTACGCGCAGTCGGAAGATGACTTCAATCGCGTGGAGACGAACTTCATCAACGCGATGGGCCGCCTCGGCGAGACGGAAGGCGAGAGCGCCATCTATCAGGATCTCCGGATGAAGATATTCATCGATCCCGATACGCTGCGCGCGCAATACACCGAGAGTCCGGCGTGGCTCAAGACGCTCATGAACGCGTGGGCGGACGGGCTCAACTATTACCTGTACACGCATCCGCACGTGAAGCCGCGCGTGATCACGCGCTTCGAGCCGTGGATGGCGCTGTCGTTCAGCGAGGGGAGCATCGGCGGCGACATCGAGGACGTGAGTCTCAAGCAGCTCGCCGCATTCTACGGGAAAGAAGTGGGCGACGATGAACCCAAGAACGTGAGCGACGGCGACGGCGCTCCGCCCGAGCCCGGCGGGTCTAACGGAATGGCGATCGCACCGTCCAACACGCTCGACCACCGCGCGCTGCTGCTGATCAACCCGCACACCTCCTTCTTCTTCCGCGCCGAGCTCCAGATGGTGAGCGACGAAGGGCTCGATGCGTACGGCGCGGTGACGTGGGGGCAGTTCTTCGTGTACCAGGGCTTCAACACGCGCACCGGGTGGATGCACACGAGCAGCAACGCCGACGACAAGGACGAATATCTCGAGACGGTCTCGCAGAAGAACGGGCACTACTACTATCTGTACGGCGGCAAGGAATATCCGATGACCGTGTCGCGGATCGCGGTGCCCTACCAGACAGCCACCGGCATGTCGAAGAAGGTGTTCACCGTCTATCGCACCCGGCACGGCCCGATCGTTAGGAAGATCGGCGACAAGTGGGTGAGCATCGACATGATGAACGAGCCGATGAAGGCGCTCATCCAGTCGTACACGCGGACCAAGGCGCTGTCGTACAAGGATTTTCTCGCGACGATGCAGCTGCACACCAACTCGACGAACAACACGATTTTCGCCGATGCCGATGGCGACATCGCGTACTTCCACGCGAACTTCATCCCGCGCCGCAATCCCGTGTTCGACTGGACGAAGCCCGTCGACGGCAGCGACACCGCGACCGATTGGCACGGGCTCTTGTCGGTGGATCAGACGCCGCACTTGTTGAATCCGGCCAGTGGATGGCTCTACAACAGCAACAATTGGCCGTGGTCGGCAGCAGGGCCGAGCAGTCCAAAACGGTCGGACTATCCGCCGTACGTCGAGACGGGAGGGGAATCGTTCCGCGGCCTGCACGCGATTCGCGTGCTCGAGCACCGCAAGGACTTCGCGATCGATACGCTCATCAAGGCAGCATACGACCCCTACCTCACCGGTTTCGCGGAACTCCTGCCTCCGTTAGTCAAGGCGTACGACAACCTGCCTGCGTCCGACTCGCTCAAGGCGACGCTCGCGCCGCAGATCGACTCGCTGCGCGGGTGGGACGACCGCTGGTCGGCGACCTCGGTGCCGACCGCGCTCGCGGTGTACTGGGGCACGGCGTTAGGCGAGATGGTGAGGGCCGAAGCGCGGCAGGCGAACACGCCCGTCGACGACTATATGGTGCACGGCGCCAGTGACGCCGACCGTCTCCACGCGCTGAGCGTGGCCACCGACAGCCTCACGTCGCAATTCGGCTCGTGGCGCACGCCGTGGGGCGAGATCAACCGGTACCAGCGCAACAACGGCGACATCGTGCAGCACTTCGACGACTCGAAGCCGAGCATCCCCGTCGCCTTCACATACTCGCGCTGGGGGTCGTTGGCGGCTTTCGCGGCGCGCCCGTATCCGGGCACGAAGAAGTGGTACGGCACCGCCGGCAACAGCTTCGTCGCCGTGGTGGAGTTCGGTGACAGCGTGCGCGCCAAGGCGATCACCGCCGGCGGCGAGAGCGGCGACCCGACGTCTCCCCACTTCGGCGACCAGGCGGAGCGATACGCGACGGGTGCGCTGCGGCCGGTGTACTTCTATCGGTCGCAGTTGGCCGGGCACACAGAGAAGACGTACCACCCCGGCGAGTAAGGGCGGACACTTCCAGACGCTGCCGGACACTTCCGGACACTGTCGGGCAGTGTCCTGCTCTGTCCGCTCTCAATGCTTTTTCGTCAAGGTGCCGAGCATCCCGAGGCTCAGCGATCCATCGCGTTCGATGTGAAACGTCATCTGATCGGCCAACCCGTGCTGGGGGTCGTGCAGGATCAGGCTATCAGC
>DASYXE010000549.1:0-12673 GCA_035935375.1 Gemmatimonadaceae bacterium
ACAGCTGGCCGGCGCGGTACGTGGTCGCGGGGCTCGTGCGAACGCTGTCGCGGCCGCGGGCGATGCCGTAATCCTTGGACCAGAGCACGTGCTGGTCGTCGACGAGTGCGACGCTGAACGCGGGTAAGTCCTTCTGCCGCATTTCGTGTGTGACGAACGCGTCGAGCTCGGCGCCGGCCGCCGGGGCGAGCGATGGCGACGCCGCCCGCGGACGCCCGTTAGGCGGAACGAGTGCGGCGAGCGCGGCGCACAGGGCGAGCGCGGCCCGCCGGTGCGAGCGGAGTGACATGAGGCGAAAGCGCTGGACGAGGGATGGAAGTCGAATTTACGTCGTGTCGGGACCGACGCTAGTGAAAGTGCGTCGGAGGCAGACAATGAGGGAATGGGGAAGCGCTCGCTGGCGCTCGCTGGGGGAAGCGCTCCGCTGGGGGAAGCGGCGGCGACGCCGCCTGAAGGGGTGGAACAACATCAATGGTCTGCGCGGCGTGAGCGCCACGCGCGAGCCCAGTGCGATCCGGTGCTCTCCACCCTGAGACAACCGATGTCCTTCCGCTCCCTCAGGCGGCGTCGCCGCCGCTTCCCCCAACGCAGCGCTTCCCCAAGCGAGCGACAGCGAGCGCTTCCCTCTTCCCTTGCTGTCTCCCCTCCCTACCTTCTGGACATTCCGAGTCGGTCGGCGCGCACCCGCCGCGCGCACGTCACTCCAAGGGAGAGTCCGGATGCCCCGCTACCGGTTTGCGGCTGTTGCCCGCTCCGCTTCGTTAGGCGCGCTCGCCGCCGCGCTCGCCGCCGCCGGTCCCGCGGCCGCACAGATGGCCGTCGAGCGCCTGCACTACCCGGATACGCACCGCGACAGCACCGTCGACGACTACTTCGGCACCAAGGTGCCCGCGCCGTACCGATGGCTGGAGGACGACAACAGCGCCGAGGTGGCGAAGTGGGTCGAGGCGGAGAACGCCGTCACCGCCGCCTACCTGGACAAGGTGCCGCTCCGCGACGTGATCAAGAAGCGCCTAACGGAGCTGTGGAACTACGAGAAGGTGGGCGTGCCGTATCGGCAGGCCGGCCACCTGTTCTATGGCAAGAACTCCGGCCTCCAGAACCAGAGCGTGTTGTACGTGCAGGACAGCATGGGCAGCGCACCCCGCGTGATGCTCGACCCCAACGCACTCTCGCCGGACGGATCGACCGCGCTCGCCACCTCGTCGGTGTCGCCCGACGGCCAGTATCTGGCATACGGGCTGTCGCAGGGCGGCTCCGACTTCGAGGAGCTGCACGTGCGCTCGCTGGGCGACAGCCGTGATCTGCCCGACACCGTGCATTGGGTGAAGTTCTCCGGCATCTCGTGGACCGCCGACAACAAAGGCTTCTTCTATTCGCGATTCCCCGCACCCGCGTCCGGCCAGGCGCTGTCCACCGCCGCGGTGAATCAGAAGGTCTATTACCACGTCGTCGGGACGCCGGACAGCACGGACAAGCTCATTTACGCGCGGCCGGACCTCCCCGACTGGTACATCACGTCGTCGACGACCGACGACGGCCGGTTCGCGTTCATCACGCTCGTCCACGGCACAGAGACCAAGAACCAGGTCTTCTACATTGACCTCAAGAACGGCGCGCACCCCGATCTGTCGGCGCCGATCGTGCCGCTCGTCTCGCAGGGCGACGCCGAGTATGCTCCGTTAGGCAACGACGGCGACACGGTGTTCGTGCAGACCACCAATCAGGCGCCCAACCGCCGCGTCATCGCGATGGTGCTGCCCGACACGTCCCGCGCGCACTGGCGCACCGTGGTGCCCGAACAACAGAGCGTCCTCGAGGGCTCCACGCTCGCCGGCGGACACGTCGTGGCGCAGTACCTCGTGGATGTGAAGAGCACCCTCGAGATCTACGGCACCGATGGCACCCGCCAGGGCACCGTTTCGCTGCCGGGCATCGGGACGGTGGGCGGTCTCTCCAGCCGCATGGATACGCCGGAGCTGTTCTACGGCTTCACGTCGTTCCTCTATCCGGCCACGGTGTTCCGCTACGACTTCGCCACGAAACGCAGCGAGCCGTTTCAGCCGCCGCACGTCGGCTTCGATCCCAGCGGCTACGAAACGCGCCAGGTCTTCTATCGCTCGAAGGACGGCACCCGCGTGCCGATGTTCATCACGGCCACGAAGGGCATCAATCTCGATGGCTCGCACCCGACGGTGCTCTATGCGTACGGCGGGTTCGATATCAGCACGACTGCGTCGTTCAGCCCCATCACCGCGGTGTGGCTCGAGCACGGCGGCATCTATGCCGTCGCCAACCTCCGCGGCGGCGGCGAGTACGGCCAGGCGTGGCACCACGCGGGCATGCTCGACAAGAAACAGAACGTGTTCGACGACTTCATCGCAGCCGCCGAATACCTGATCCGCGAGCACTACACCTCGACCGCGCACCTCGCCATCCACGGCTACTCGAACGGCGGCTTGCTGGTTGGCGCGGTGTTGGACCAACGGCCTGATCTGTTCGCCGCCGCATACCCTGGAGCCGGCGTGATGGACATGCTGCGCTACCAGAAGTTCAGCGCCGGGGTGGGTTGGGTGCCCGAGTACGGTTCCGCCGACGACTCATCGCAGTTCCGCTTCCTGGTCAAGTATTCGCCCGTGCAGAACCTCAAGAAGGGCACGTGCTATCCGGCGACGATCGTCACCACGGCCGACCATGACGACCGCGTGGTGCCGAGCCACTCGTACAAGTTCATGGCGACGATGCAGGCCGACCAATCGTGCGCACGCCCGGTGCTCATCCGCGTGGAGACGAAGACGAGCCACGGCTACATGCCCACCGACAAGCGGATCGCGCAGTTGGCCGACGTCTGGGCGTTCACGGGCTGGAATACGGGGATGAAGTAACGGCGCGCGCGTGCGCGTCCCGACACGCGCGCGGCGCTGCGCAACGTCATCCGCTGAGCGACCTCGCGCCGGACGCCCGGCGCCCGGGTTCACCCGCGCGATCCTCGGCCTTCGTTAGGCCGAACTCGATGCCGCGCTTTTCGTGCCCGGCCGCCGTGGCCACCGCGCCGAGCACGCACACGAGGAGCGCCGTGAGCGCCATGGACTGCGCGTACGTGGCGTGCGCCGCGAGTGCCGCTTCGATGTATGCGGCGCTGCTCGCGACGAGCACGCCGCACTGATACGCGAAGCCGGGCAGGAATCCGCGCACGGAGTCGGGTGCCAGCTCCGTGATGTGCGCGGGGATCACGCCCCACGCGCCCTGTACCATGAACTGCATCACGAACGCGCCCGCCCACAGCAAGCCGAGCGACGGCGCGAACGCCCACAACGGAATCGTGATCACCGCGAGCAGGAGCGCAATGACGATCGCCCGACGTCTGCCGATGCGATCCGACCACATCCCGAACGCAAGGCCGCCGGCAATTGCGCCGATCATCGAGAAGCCGGTGATGAGCGCACGCACTTGCGGCGAGAGGTGCCAGTCGCGCTGCAGGAACGTCGGATACATGTCCTGCGTGCCGTGCGACACGAAGTTCATCATCGACATGAGCACGACCAGGTACGCGAACAACTTCCAGTTGCTCACGATCGCGCGGCCGAGGCCCGACCAGCTCTCGTGACGCGTGCGCTGCCAGACTTCTGATTCCTTCACGCGCACGCGGATGAACAGCGCGAGCAGTGCCGGGAGGCCGCCGATGAAGAACATCGGACGCCAGCCCCAGTGCGGGAACACGAAAAAGAAGCAGACGGCCGCGAGCAGATATCCCACCGCGTAGCCTTCCTGCAGGAAGCCCGACAGCACGCCGCGCAGCCGCGTCGGCGCTTTCTCCATCGCCAGCGATGCGCCCACGCCCCATTCGCCGCCCATCCCGATGCCGAACAGCGCGCGCAGAATGAGAAACGTGGTGTAGTTAGGCGCGAGACCGGTGAGCACTTCGACCACGGAGAAGAACACGAGGTCGATCATGAGCGGGAGGCGGCGGCCGTAGCGGTCGGCCATGAGCCCGAAGATGAACGCGCCGACGGGGCGGAACGCCAACGTCAGCGTGAGCGACAGGGCGACGGCTTTGTCGCTGCGTCCGAACTCGCCGGCGATCGCGGTGAGCGAAAAGACGACGAGGAAGAAATCGAATGCGTCGAGGGTCCAGCCGAGGAACGTGGCGAGCACCGCGGCGCGATGGTCGCCCGCGGCTTTGAGGGCAGCTGGTGCGGTCACGTACCGGTTGGCTCCGGGCGTTGCCGCAGCTGGCCGATCGCATCGTCGACACGCGTCGGCAGCAGCAGGTTATCGGCGATTTCCGCGATTTCCTCGGCTTCCCGCCATTCGCGCTCCAGCTCGGCCAGCTCGCCCTCGAACGCGCGTCGCTCGCGCTCCTCGTGGGCGGCCATTTCGAGGGCCAACCGGACCGGAACTGGCAGCGGCAGCACCAGGGCGTGATCCTGCTGCCTCACCGTGAGCGCGAACACGCCTAACGGAGTGATCGCCTCCTCCAGCACGCGGACGGCTTGCGCGATCTGCGTGCGAGACCCGCCGAAGCGGTTCACCACCGGCAGCAGCATCGCCGCCGCCCGTTGGGCAGCCTCACCCTCGAGCTCCACTGGCGGCGTGTTGCTGTGCGTCGCGGCGTATCGCACGCACAAGGCCCAATCGGTGGCCGTCGTGCCGCCCCGAACCGCGAGCCGCTCGAGATCCGCGCGACGCACCGGCGCGACGATGCCGTTGCCGATCGGGATGCGGGCGACGATTGCCGACGCCGGACCGTAGAGCAAGGCACGCCCCCACTGCGTGATCGCGAGTGCGACGCCGCCTGCACCGAGGCCCGCCGCCGCGCCGCCGGCCAACGTTGCACCCACAGCGGTGACACCCGCTCCAGCTTGCGCGATGCGAAATCGACGACGGCGGCCGAACTGATCGCCGTAGCGCCACGCCGCGAGCTCAGGTCGCAGCGGCTGGCCGATGCGCACCAGCGTCACGCCATCCGCGATGCGCGCGAGTCCGATGTTGTCGGTCGACATGCGCAGCCGAGTCGCGCGGAATTTCCGCTCGCAGTCTTCGATTGCTTCCCATCGCTCATCGAGCGGCGACAGGTTCCACCGCTCACATCGCATGCACACGACCCACAGCCGTCCTCTGGCGGGATCGAACGCCAAGCGCCGTCCCACGGGGAACGGCTCGATCACCGGGTTGGCGCCCAGGGAAGCGTGGCAGAAGATGCACGTCGAGAACATCACCCCAATATGTCGCGGAACGGTGCGACTGGCGAGCGAAAAAGTGCCGGGATGGGGTGCTGACATGTCCCGCACTGGACTCGTAAGGAACGCTGACGGCGGGGCGACGGCGGACCGGCGAGGCTACGCGTGCCGCGCGGTGGTGGCGCGTTTGCGTTAGGCGGACGGGAAGGAGTGTTCCGGCATCGGGACCCGGCCGGGCGTGCTCACGCGCCGGGATCCGATGACGGCCGTTGTCGAGCTACCTGTCGTACTTGAGGCAGATCTTGAGCTGCTCGATCGCGGCGTCGGTCGCCTCGATCGCCTTCACGCGATGGCCGCCGAAGTCGTGCGCCGCATGTTGCATGTCGTAGCGCGCTTTGGTCAACGCGTCGATGGCAGCGTTGATCGCCGGGTGCCGCTCGCCCGCGGACGCGGTGCCGGCGTAGAAGGACAATGACGCAACGCCGGCCATCGCCAGCGTGCCGATCGCGAGTCTCAGCTTGTTGCTCATGCGGTCCTCTCGGGCCATTGGGTTACCCGATGGACGAGCCAATCGCGCGCGTCGTTCGTGAAGAAACCTTAACAGCCATCGCGATCAGTGATGCGCGTTCACGAGCGGCAGCAGCTTCGCGATCCCCGTGTTGTTGCCGGCGTAATTGAGGATGCCGACCTGCACGCCGTGGAGCTCGTGCGCGAAGTTGAAGATGCCAATGGTGAGTCCGTGCTGCGTGCCTTTCACCTGATTGAACGCGCTCGCCGCGAATCCGGTGAGCGAGCCTTCTCGGGTAATGCGGACCCATGCCGGCGCGAGCAGCACGCCCTTCACCCGCTCGCCACCGGCGACCGGGCTCAGGACGAAGCCCCGCACCCGCGGCGCACCGACAGCCAGCCCGGCGATGGTGATCCCTTCGATCGATCCCCCGGCGCCGACGGCGACGCCCGCTACTGTCAGACCCCGGACGCGGTCTCCGGCACCGACACCAAGACCGGCGAACGTGATTCCCACCACGTCATTGCCCGCACCAACGCCGAGGCCTGCCAGCGTCAGGCCATGGACGCTCTGTCCGGCCCCTACACCAAGGCCGGCGATCGAAACGCCCACCAGGCTCTCGCCTGCGCCCACGCCCAGTCCTGCGACGCTGAGGCCGCGCACGTTGTTCCCGGCGCCCGTGCCGAGCCCGGCCAAGCTGACGCCAGTCAGATCGTGTCCCGCACCGACTCCCAGGCCGCCCGCGATGATGCCCTTCAGGTCTTGCCCGGCTCCGACGCCCAAGCCGCCCAGCGCGAGGCCCTTGAGGTCATTCCCGGAACCGGCGCCCAAGCCGCCGACAATGATCCCGCGAACCGATTTGCCGGTGCCGACCCCCAGCGCGCCCAGGGCCACACCGGTCATGTCGTCGTCGGCGCCGATCCCCAATCCCAATCCGAGCCCGTCGATGCGGCGTGCTCCCGTGACCGGCACGCCCAGCGCGATGCCTTGCACGAGACCGTCGCTGTGCTCGTGCGGCGACCAGACGGTCGCGTTCAATCCATGGACCACGTAGTGGCCGCTGTCTCGATAATTGAGCCGGATGCCATCCACGTGACGCGCGTTGCCGATAGCGATGCCGACGTCGTGCACGGTGAGGTGCAGCGCGCCGTCGTGCGTCGTGTCAGTGGCGGGGTGCGTTGTGTCTGTGCTGGCTTGTGTCTGCGCCGTGGCCGTCGCGAGCGGTGCGGCGACCGCGAGCACGAGGAGGCTCGCGCATGCCGCGCGATGGCATCGGCCGACAAGGGGAAATCGCATGGGAGAGCAATGGGTCGAGTCGTTCTTCACGTACGGTCGACCCACCGCGGAGTTTCACCCTGCCTTACCGCGCCGCGTGGCGACGCGCGTCCGTTAGAGCAGGAGCGCGGTGCGCAGCACGAGATCGAAATCGCGGTACGCGATGGGCAGCGGGAAATACAGCGACCCGGTGCGCAGCGCGCGGTCGCGCGCTTCCGCGTTGCGGTGCAGTGCCGCGCACAGCAGCAAGCGTGCACCGACGGCGCCCAACCATTCGGGTAATCGCTGCGACATCGCGCACGGATGATCGAAGTCGACGATCGCGACGCGCGGACGTGTGCGCGCGACCGCTTGATCGACCGGTTCGTCATCGAGCGGATGAACGGGGGTGAGGCCGGAGCGCACCACGAAGTCGTCGAGCAGTGCAGCCGTGTCGGCGTGGCCGGCCAGAATCAGCGCGCGCACCGCCGGCAGTGACGGCGGCAGCAGCGACAGCGGTCGGTTCTCCGATTGTGTGAGCTGCACGTTGCGGCCTCGGCGAATTGCGATCATCTCGTGCGCTCGCGAGCGACTCGCGCGAGCTCAATCATGGAAGATTTACGAGACACCGAGTAACAGCGCGCGTGACGTTGTCGCTCGCGCGACACGACGCACAGCAGATGCTGCCGCACGCGCGCGTCGCGTACTGCAACGCGGTGTTGCACGAGGTGTCGAGGTTGTGATGCAGTGACTCGCGGCGAGTCTCACGCGAGTGCGACATCCGAGCGCGCCGAATCGGATCGGCGCGCGTCGGAGTGCCAAGCGTCAAGCGGCGAGAAGACGCGCGTTCGCGCGGTAGCTACTGATGATGTTCGGCAAGTAGCGCGACATCGGCGTGTACTCGAGGCCGAGCGAGGCACACGCATGCGAGCCATCCACGCGGAACCCGGATGTCGCGAAGCGCGCTTCGTCGAGCGACACGCGCGGGCGTCCACCGAACAACGACGCCGCGGCGGTGGAGAACGTCGCCGATGCCGTGGTGATCCAGTTGGGCGTGATGCCGGGTGCCGACTTGCCGGCAACCTTTGCCACACGCGTCATGAACTCGCGCGTCGACATCGTCTCGCCGTTCAGGATGTAGCGCGAACCGCTGTGCCCCTTTTCGGCCGCGAGCGCGATACCCGTGGCGGCGTCGCGGGCCCAGATCCATCCCATAGGCGCGTCGCCGGTGCGGCGACGTTTGCCGGTCACGAAATCAGCGACGAGACGGCCGAGCCATCCGGAGTCGCCGGCCGCCACGATGAGACTCGGATTGACGACGATCACTTCGACGCCCTTCGCGCGGTACCGCAGCACCGCGTGCTCGGCGGTGAGCTTCGAGCGCTCGTACGCGGTGTGTGTGTAGCCGCGGTGCACGGTGCGCTCGGTACCCCAGAAGCCGGGCTGCTCGCCAATCGTGAGGGACGAGGACACGTACACCACCCGCGGTACCCGCGCCTCGAGTGCGGCAGCGAGCGTATTCTCCGCGCCGTACACGTTCACGGCATGGAACGTCGACACCTGCGGCGCCCAGAAGTCGAAGAACTGCGCGACGTGCACGACGAGGTCGCAACCCTGCATCGCATCGGCCAACAGCCGTGCGCGCATGAGATCGCTCATCACCGGCTCGGCGCCCAACTTCCGCAGCACACCAATGCCGCTCCGCCGGCGAACCTGTCCAACCACCGCGTCGCCGCGCTCGCGGAACACCTCGGTGAGCGCGCGTCCGAGCGGTCCGGCTGCTCCCGTGAGAAATACTCGCATGGCCTGCGTCTCCTCTCGTGTCCGATCGATGAACCCTCGTTAATTGACGATTCGGGCTCGACGGGGGAACGCCGCCCAGAGGCGGAAGGGGTTGATGGACCGTGCGTTTGGTGATACTCAGAACTACCCGACGACGACCTCCAGCCCACCCCACATCTCGTGCTCTCTTTCGCGCTTCTCCTTACCGCGGCGGCCGCGTTCCAGCAGCCCGCCTACCATCAGCCTGTCCGTCCTTCGCAGCCGGCCGCGCCGGCTCCCGTGCGGGCGCACGCGGCATTGGACACCGGGTATGCCCGGTTAGTCCGTGAGGCGACGACCGACCCGCGGTTCTTGCCGCAGGCCGTGGCGACGCTGCCGGCCAGCGAGACGGTCCCGAGTCCGCTCACGTATTTCGGGAGCATCGCCGGCGCGCCCGGCGTGATGCACCACACCAAAGACCTGTACGCGTACTTTCGTGCGCTCGCCCGTGCGACGCCGCGCGTGCGCGTCGACAGCATCGCCACCACCGAAGAGGGCCGCGAGATCATCCTCGTCGTGATCGCCGACGAGCAGACGATGCGCAACCTCGATCACTACAAAGCGCTGATGCGCCGTATCGCGGACCCGCGCACGCTGCCGCCCGATTCCGCGGCGGCGGTGTTGGGCGACGCGAAGCCCATCTACTACTTGAACGGCGGCCTGCACTCGCCGGAGATGGGATCGCCGGAGATGCTCACGGAGCTCGCTTACCGGCTTGCGGTGGGCGACGACTCGACGGATGCGATGATCCGCGATCACGTGATCACGATCATCAATCCGGTGAGCGAGCCGGATGGGCGCGACAAGCAGGTCGATTGGTATCTGCACTACACCAAGGGCCGTCCGAAATTCGATGACGGCTTCCCGCGGTCGTCGCCGTATTGGGGGCGCTACGCGCTGCACGACAACAACCGCGACGGCCTGCAGATCTCGCAGGCGCTCACCAAAGCGATCTTCGACATCTACTACGACTGGCATCCGTTAGTCATGCACGACCTGCACGAGTCGGTGCCGTTGTTGTACGTCTCCACGGGCACCGGTCCGTACAACGTGACCAACGATCCGATCATCATCGGCCAGTGGCAGGTGCTGGCGAACAACGACATCACCACGTTGAGCGCCGCCGGACTGCCCGGCGTGTGGACCTGGGCGTTCTTCGACGGGTGGTGGCCGGGGTACGGCATGTGGGTGGCCAACAATCACAACGCCGTCGGGCGGTTCTTCGAGACGTTCGGCAATGATGGCGGCGACACGTACCTGCGCGATCTCTCGGACGAGCGCTATGCCGGCGCGCCGGTGACGTCACGCGAGTGGTATCGCTCGTGGCCGCCGACGAAGCAGGTCTACTGGAGCTCGCGCGACAACATCAACTACCAGGAAACCGGCGTGCTCGCGTCGCTCACGTATGCGGCGACCAACGCGCCGAAGATGCTGCACGACTTCTATCAGGTGGGCGTGAACAGCCTCGCGCGCGGGCGCACCGAATCGCCGCACGCGTATGTCATTCCCGGATTCGCCAGGCAGCGCGATCCGCGGCGTACCGCGTATCTCATCAACCAGCTCGAGCGCCAGCACATCGAGATCGCCCAACGGACCACGGGCGACTCGGCGGGCGATTTCGTCATCCGCCTCGACCAACCGTATCGCGACCTGGCGGTGAATCTGCTCGGCACGCAGAGCTATCCGAGCACGGCGCAGTATCCGCCGTACGACGACATCGCGTGGACGTTAGGCGCGATCTACGGCGTGGACGTGCACGCGGTGAACGATACCGCGGTGTTCCGGTGGACGGGGCTGGACGCGCTGCACGATACCGTCGCATTCGCCGGTGCCGTTCGCGGCGCGGGTCCGGTGTATCTCCTGGCGTATCGCGCCCAGAGCGAAGTGCTGCCCGCGCTCTATCATTTGCGGGAGCGAGACCGCGCGGCCACCGCGTCGGTGGCGGCTCGGGCGTTCGTCGTAGGGCAGGACAGCTTTCCCGCCGGCTCGGTGGTGATCGAGCACGCCGGCGCCGATGCGGCGCGCGAGTTGGCGACGCGCTGGGGCCTGCCGCTCACGAGCACGGATCGCGCGCCGCAGATCCCGCTGCACGCGATCGATCTCCCGCGGATCGCGATCTATCACTCGTGGTACGACACGCAGGACGCCGGCTGGTCGCGCTACACATTCGATCAGTTAGGCATTCCCTACACGTCGATCGACAAGGACGACCTGCGTCGGGGCCTGCTGCGCAAGCGCTTCGACGTGATTCTCGTGCCCAACATGGGCGGGTCGCTCGACCGGATGATCAACGGCGTGAACCGCGACTTCGGTCCGCTGCCGTTCGAGAAGACGGCTGCCACGCCTAACTTGGGCACCCCGGCGTCGAGTCCCGACATCACGGGCGGCCCGGGCTTCGCCGGACTCGAGTCGCTGCGCGCATTCGTCGATGACGGCGGCGAGCTGATCACGCTCGAAACGGCCACGCGTCTCGTCGCCGAGTCCGGCATCGCGCCGGAGCTCGCGCCGCATCAGACGCGCACGCTGTTCCATCCGGGCTCGGTGGTTCGTGTGCGGATCAGACACGTGTCGCCGATTCTCTATGGATTCCCCGATACGACCACCGTATTCCGCGGGAATTCGCCGCTGTACGAGGTACTCCCGCGCGACAGCGCGATGCTCATCCTGCAGTACGGCACCAAGCTGCCCGAGGCCTCCGAGGGCGGCGAGATCATGGGCGAGCCGGGGAAAGCGCCGGCGCCGCGAGATACCACCGCGAAATCCAAGAAGCACGAGACGGAGGAGCCGTACGTCGTGTCGGGGATGGTGCGCGGCCAAGAGGAAATCGTTGGACAGGGCGCGATTTTCGATGTCCCCGTGCGAAAGGGTCACGTGGTCGCGTTCACGTTCGATCCCCTGCATCGCTATCTCAACCATCACGAATTCCCGATGGTCTGGAACGCGATCATCAATTGGAACGTGGCGCCCACTCACACGAGTCAGTAAGAGGACAATTCCGTCCCAGGCCGAGGACAACGGCGCGGGCGGTGATGTCGAACTGTGCCGCGTGCAAGTGGTGCGGTATCAACGCGGTAGGGTGTGAGCACGGATGCCGGGCATGGCGCGTGCCTTCGGCGCGAGGTGTGGGCGCATGACATCTCGTACTGGAGGAGCCGATGCGAAAAGGAACCGGCGTCGTCTTAGGCATCGTCGCGCTCGTCGCGGCTGCCGCGCCGCTGAGCGCGCAGCGAGGGTTGCGCGTGATCGATGAGTCGAGCGATGAAGTGGTGCAGTTCACGCCGTACGTGGGGTATCTGACGTTTGGAAGTTTCTTCAGCCGGCGGACGGGCTCGTCGTTGACGACCGATGACGCCGCGGTGGTGGGGGCGCAGCTGGCGCTCAAGCTCGCGCCTAGCATTTCGTTTTACGGAAACCTCGGCTACGCGAAGTCGAACGTCGAGGTCGACGTGCCGCTCGCGTCGACGGGCGCGGCGGGCAATTCGAACATCTGGCTGTACGACGGCGGGTTGCAGTTCACGGTCCCGACGGGCCCGTTCGGCCGCGGCAGTGTGAAGCCGTTCGTCCAGATTGGCGCGGGCGCCATGCACTACAACTTCAACGACGGAAGTGCGGGCGTGCCGCCAACGACGGCGACCAATTTCGAGTGGAACGCCGGCGTCGGCATCGATGCCAGGATCGCGCGCTCGATCGGCATCCGGTTTATGGCCAAGGACTACATTGGCCGGTTCAATCTCCAGGACATATCGGGCGAACCGATCGACGCGCCGGTGACGCAGAACTGGGCGCTGTCGGCGGGATTGCGGTTCGGATTTTAGCGGACTCGCGATGGACGCGTGGGGCGGACGGCGCGCAGCGTGCGCGCCGTCAGCCCCACGCGCCTAACGGAGCATCACATCGTGCGCGGCAAGCC
>DASYXE010000550.1:0-3432 GCA_035935375.1 Gemmatimonadaceae bacterium
GCCAGACGCTGCTCGGCCCATCGCCGGAGCCACACGCGGCTCACCGACCGTACGGCCGTCGCCGCGGCCGTCAGCCACGCGACCACCACCACACCGACCGCCAGCAGCACGCCCGACGCGCTCACGAGACGCGCTCCACCGGCGACTCCGGCCGCTCGAAGTACACGCGGTCCACGCGGCGGCGGTTCACGCGCTCGACGACGATGCGATAGCCGTCCAGCTCGAGCTCCTGCCCCGCCTTCGGCACGTGCCCAACGACCTCGAACACGAGCCCGCCCACCGTGTTCACATCGGGGCGGTCGAAGCGGTGGCCCAACGCATCGGAGAGCTCCTCCAGCGTCACGCGGCCCGATACCCACCACCGTCGCCCGGCCTCCGCCTCGATGGGCGGTTCCTCGCGATCGTTCTCATCGCGAATGTCGCCCACGATCTCCTCGAGCACGTTCTCGATGGTCACCAACCCGGCCGTCCCGCCGAACTCGTCGACCACGATCGCGATGTGCGAGCGCGTCGCCTTGAAGTCGCGCAGTTGGGCCTCGATGGTCTTGCTCTCGGGGATGAACGAGGCGGGTCGCGCAATCGACTCCCACCCGGCGGCCGGCTCCTGATCGGCGATCACCGCCGGGAGCAAATCCTTCGCGAACAGAATGCCGCTGATGTGGTCGATGGTCTCGTCGTACACCGGAAGCCGCGCGTGCTGCGAGCTCCGGACGCGATCGAGCACCTCCGACCACGGCGCCCCGCGCTCGAGGCCCAGGATGTCGACGCGCGGCACCATCACCTCGTGCACTTCCGTGTCGCTGAACGAGAAGACGCGGTGCATCATCGTACGATGCGTCGACGGCTGCTGCGGCGTGACGATGCGCCGGAACTGCTCGGCGGTGATCTCTCGGTCGCCCTGCCCCGGCGTGAATGGCGGGAGCGCGCGTCGCAACAAGCGGTCCAGCCTGGCGCCGGCGACGACGAGCGGGCGCATGGTCACCTCGGCCGATCGGACGACCGCGCTCAGAGCCCCGAGCGCGCGCGCGCCGACGGCTTCGCCCGCCGCGCGCGGAATCACCTCGCCTAACAGGACCGCCATACCGGCAATGATGAGCCCCGAGGCAATCGCGACGCCCGGCGACTGCGCATCGAGGCCGAATGCGCGCGCCGTACCCACACCGGCGACCAGCAATGCGATCAGCCGCGCGATGGAGAGCGCGCGATGCGTGGCGTCTCGGGGCCCGCCCGTCGGCCCTTCCACCGCGCCGTTGGTCGCCATGTCGGATACCGACAGGAGCGCGCCATCCGCGGCCGCCATCAGCGCTGCCCACGCCAACGCGGCGAGCGCGATCACGAGCGACAGCACGCTCACAGCCACGCTCCTCGCTCGCGCGCGAGCAGCTGCTCCTGCCGCCGCCACATCGCCGACGCCTCCCGCCCAACGGACGGATGGTCGTGGCCGAGGACGTGCAGCGTGCCGTGCACCACGAGTCGCGCGAGCTCTTCCCGCACCGGCACCCCGTTGCGCCGCGCGTTGGCCCGCGCTGCATCGGGCGCGATGTACACGTCGCCGACCACCGGCGAACCGTCCACCCGCGCGAACGGGAAGGCGATCACGTCGGTCAGACCGCGACGGCCCAGGTGCCGCGCGTTGAGGCGCGCCATCGCCGGTCCCGTCACGAACGCAATCGACAACTCGGCCGAGCGCACGCCTTCGGCGTGCAACACGCGGACGGCCAAGCCGGCAATGCGGCGGCGCGAGAGCGGCAGACGCCCGGCCTGCGACGTCACGTGCACCACGCGCGTCATGCCGACGCGAACTCCGACGAGATGCCGCCGCTCGATGCGGGATAGTCGATGCGGCTGTGGTACATCCCGCTCAGCACCCGCGCGAACTGCTCCTTGATGATTTCGATCTGCCGGAGGGTGAGCGGCGCGTCGCGCAGCTGGCCCTGATCCATGCGCTGTCGCACCATGTGCTCGATCACGTCGCGAATGCGCGACGGGGTGGGCTCGGCCAGCACACGCACCGACGCTTCGACGCCGTCGGCCAACATACAGATGGCGGTTTCGGCCGACTGCGGGATCGGGCCCGGGTAGGCGAAGTCGGCCGCGTTAGGCAGCGAGCCGGCGTCGTACTCGCGCGCCTTTTCCAGGAAGTACGCGATGGGCGCCGTGCCGTGGTGCTCGGGAATGAACGCCGCAATTGCGGTGGGCACGTGATACTCGGCGGCCAGGTCCATGCCCTCGCGCACGTGGTTGCGGATGATGGCCGCGCTCGTGCCGGGCTTGAGCTTGTCGTGCGGGTTGCGTCCGCCGGCCTGATTCTCGACGAAGTACTGCGGCTTGGTGAGCTTCCCGATGTCGTGGTAATAGGTGCCCACGCGCGCGAGCAACCCATTGGCGCCGATGGCGCTGGCCGCCGCCTCCACGAGATTCGCCATGGCGATCGTGTGCGCGTACGTGCCGGGCGCTTCGAGACTCAACCGTCGCAGCAGCGGGCGATTGAGGTCGGAGTACTCGATGAGCGTGAGGTAGGTCGTGATGCCGGTGAAGCGCTCGGCCAACGGAACGAGGAACATCGCGAACACCACCGACACGATGGCGTTGCCCACGCCTAACCCGGCGCTGGAGATGATCTGATTCGAGTTCCACCCCAGCGTGAGGCCGATGGCGAGCGCCGCACCGAGGTAGGCGACGCCGATGGTGATCACGTACTGATACGATTGCTCGCGCCGCAAGATCACGCGCACGCTGAGTGCCGCCGCCGCGCCGCCGACGAGATTGATGAACAGCGCGTTCGTTCCCCGGTACACGCTCTGCCCGCCCACGAGCACCGCCAGAATCATCGCGGCGATCATGCTGATGCGTGAATCGAAGAGCACGCTCAGGATGATGGCCGCCAGCGCCACCGGGACCAACTCGGGATGCACCGGCTGCCACTGCGCCGCCACCGCGGACACGATCAGCACCAGCAGGAACACGGCCGCGAACAGCGCCAGCGACCGGAACGCGCTGTAGAGCTGCGGACGGAACAGCACGATGGCGATGCCGAAGATCGCGAGCACGAGCGCGTTGTAGGCGATGCTGCCCGCGATGCGGCCTAACGCACGCTGGCCGCGCGTCCGCGCCTGCATGGCGTCGTGCAGCGCGCGCATCTTCTCGAACTCGGCCTGGCCGACCACTTCGTGCGCGCCAACCACCTTCTCGCCGGCGCGTACCATGTACTCGTTCACGTTCACCGAATTGCGCAGCTCCTGTCGCCGCTGCTCGGTCGCAAATTGGTCGAGCGTCACCGTTGGGCGGAAGAACGCGCTCAGCAGCTTGACGTACAGCGAGCTCGCCACCGACGAGTTCGGATCCGGCTCGAACGCGCGCGACCGCGACAGCAGCGAGGCGAACGAGAGCAGGCTGTCGACCATCACGCTGCGCTCCTGGCCCTCGCGCCTT
>DASYXE010000551.1:0-2775 GCA_035935375.1 Gemmatimonadaceae bacterium
TTAAGCCCGTCTCATTTGGCATTGCAGTCTGCCACAAGCATGGCAAATCGAGCGGTCAAAATAACTCATGTGCCACGCTGTGCACGCTATAAGCCAGGTATTGACAAGAGCTTACGATCGGCGATTCAGGCGGCACCCCCATTGCCCTTGCAAGGGCTCGTCAGCCACGCGTCGTGGCGCCAAAACGATCACGGGGAACGTCCTATGTCTCGCCGCCAATCAGGCTTCACCTTAATCGAGTTGCTGATCGTGGTCGTGATCATTGGCATCCTTGCCTCGATCGCGATTCCGAAGTTCTCGGCGACGAAAGGCAGGGCATACACGGCGATGATGCGGTCCGACCTGCGCAATCTCGCGACCGCTGAAGAGTCGTACTACTATACGAACGACGTCTACTCGACCAACCTGACTGCGATCAATTTTTCGCCGTCTCCTGGTACAGTGGTGACAATTGGTGAAGCGTCGCCATCCGGATGGTCGGCAACCGCGAGCCACCTCGGCGCATCGGCGAGCGTGTGCGCGATCTACATCGGCACTGCTACGCCGCCGGCTCCTGCCACTGTGGAGTCCGTCGTCGCCTGCAACTAGTGATATGCGGCGCGGCATGATCTTCGAGGCAGTGCGTTGACGCAGTGGTATCGCGAATTCGATAACAGAAAAGCGGGAATGACGTTCGCCATGGATGGCGGCTTGTGGCTGCACCGGCACGTGTACCGGGGGCAGCCCATGGCGCATCTGGTCTCCAGCGACCGCCAGCGCTTGCTGGACTACGGTCGCGAAGCTGGGCTCTCTCCGGAACGTCTTCAATACAAGCCGCTCAAGGATCCACGCACGGGCATTCGCAAGGACGCCTGGCATTGGGATCTCGTCGGTCGATTTCTTCCGCCGCGCTGAATCCACCGGTCGCGCACAGCGGCGTCGCGCGTGTTGACGCCCGCATCGAGCACAGGAAGATTGCACGCATGTCAACGGCCTGCCGTGTTGCGATGCAGCTCGTCGTGCTCGTCGTGCTGCTCACCTCCTGCAAACGCTCTCGGCAGCCCGCGCCGACGGGCGCGGCTCCGCCTAACGCAGCCGAATCGGTCGCGACGCACCCCACGTCGGAGCCGGCGAGGCAGTGGGACTCGAGCGCTGGGCCCGTGGTGCTGGCCCGCGGCGCATCCGCGGCGAACGCGTGGGTCGTGTTTCCGGATTACACCGACAGCACGGTGCCCGACACGCTGCAGCTGGACGCCTCCACCTTGCGCGGAGACTCGGTTTCCCTCGTGAGTCGAGGCGGCGCAGTCGCCCGAGTGCCGGTGATTTCGGCGGGCTCGAAGGAATGGGCGGGCGATGAGTGCGTCGAATGGCCCACGGCGACGCTCGGCGTCGGCCGAGACACGACGCGGTCGGCAGGCTGGACGGTTGGCTTCGTCGAGCAACGCGTCTCAGCGGTGAGCCTCGATTCGCTCGACGGCATGTCGGGCACGGATTCGGCGCGCTTGGCGGCTGACGTGACCCGCCTTGCGTCCGCGCTGCCGGACGACACGAGTCGGACCTTTCGGGGGATCCCGTTCTCGGTTCGCTATGCATACCGGTTCCAACCCGTTGCCGGCACGGAAGGCGTGGTAGCCGATCTCGTTAGGCGGCTCAACCAGGAGGCGTCGCCGCTCGAGCAGCACACGTTCCTCATCGGCGAGCGCAGCACGACCACACCCGATGCGGCGTTCCATGTCGCATACCACGAACGCGCCGGCGGCTTGGAGGAGGTAATCGAAACGACGGACGTGCTCGCCGCGGTGCGGTTGCCGTCACCCGCACACGTTGGGCTGTTCGTATTGCGCGAAGGCCAGGATACCGACGCGTACGCCCTGATCGAACGCCAGTCGGACGGATCCTGGCGCGTGCGATGGACCAGCGTGCACACCGGCTGTTAGGCGACGCGCTTCGCCCGCATCACCTCATCCGGCACGACCGAGCGCCGCGGGCGCTTCGATCCGACGTCCGGCAAAGCCGGCGAGAGCCAACAGCGTGAGCACGTAGGGCAGCGCGAGGAAGAGTTGGTAGGGCACGCTCCAACCCATCGCTTGGAACAGGAACTGGAGGGCACTGGCGGCGCCGAACAGCAACGAGGCGATCACCACGCCCATCGGCCGCCAACGGCCGAGCACGACGATGGCAATCGCGATGAAACCGCGGCCGGCCGACATGCCCTCCGCGAAGGTGCCCGACTGAGACAACACGAGCGTCGCACCGGCCACGCCGCCGAGCGCACCGCCGACGAGCAGCGTGATCCACCGCCAGCGAGCCACGTCGACACCCGAGACGCGCACCGACTCCAATCGTTCTCCGATGGCGCGGATCGCCAGTCCGGCATGCGTCCGATACAACCACCACCACAACACGGGCGCGACGAGATACACGAGATACGTCGGCGGAGGCTGATCGAAGAGTGTCGGGCCCAGCACGGGGATGCGCGCCAGCAGGGGCACCGCCACCGAACCGGTCGTCGGGATGGTCAGTGCCGCGCCCGTGGCTCCGTAGAGCCCGCGATAGAGCGCGCCCGTTAGGCCCAGGACGAGCAGGTTGATGGCCGTGCCGGTGATGATTTGATCCGCACGCATCGCCACCGCAAACACGCCGAACAGCGCGGCCACCGCGAGTCCCGCCAGGCATCCGGCGGCGAATCCGAGCGCGAGGGTGTGACTGCCTGCGCCGAGCAGCGCGCCGAAGGCGCCGCCGAGGACGATGCCTTCCAGCCCGATGTTGATTACGCCTGCTCGCTCGACCACGAGC
>DASYXE010000552.1:0-8000 GCA_035935375.1 Gemmatimonadaceae bacterium
GGACAGTGCGGAGCACAATGGAAAGAAGGGTGGTCTTTTGTTAAACAAAACGACCACGATCTATCCGTTAGGCAACGCACTCTCCGCCCGCGCCGCACGATCACTTTCGTTATCCTTTGTTTCCCTTTCGTTATCCTTCTCGAGCAGTTGCAGCTTTTCACCCCGGCACAGACCCAAGAGAAGTCGCTGACGCCGAGCAGCTTCCCTCGATCGCCCGATTTATTCGACCTCCGCCACCTCCTTCTGCGGCGGTTCCGACGTGGACGGCACCAGCTCCTTCTGCCCCGCGCCCCTTAGCATTGCGTTGAGCGGCGGCAGCCCGGACGCCAGCGTCGTCTTGAGCTGCGCGAGCTCGTGGTCGAGCTGTCCCGACAAGAGCGTGTACACCGCCACGTCCTGCGCCGTCGGCTTCGCGTCGGCGCTGCCGATCGAGCTGCCTAACGCCGCGATCTTGTTGTTGAGCCGGATCGGGAAGTTGAGCGGATCCTCGCTGGCGCGGTTGTGCACCTGGTAGATCGCCGCCTCGATCGTGTCGAGCTTGGCCTTGAACGCGCCCACGGCATCCGCGAACCCCGACGGCGCGCCGGTGCGCCGCTCATCCATCTGCCACTCCAGGTTGCGAATCGTGCGCACCGCATCGTTGGCCGCCGACAACCGGTCGCGCACCTTCATCAAGAGCGCGAATTGCGCCTCGAGATCGGCCTGCGTCGCGTGCACGCGCGGATCCTTCCTGAGCACGAACGACTGCGTCTGCGACTGCCCGTTCACCGTTAGGCGCACGGCGTACGCCCCCGGCACCGCGACGGGCCCCTGGATGCCGCCCGCCCACATGATGAGATTCGTGAAGCCCACCGCATCGGGATAGCGCAGGTTCCACGCGAACATGTTGAGCCCCACCTTGTTCGCCACGCGCGGCTTCCTCGGACCTCGCGGGCCTTCGCCCTCCGGCGCTTCCTTGCCCTTGTTCGCCTTCTTGATGCTGTCGGCGCGCACGCTGTCCGCCTTGCCGGCGCTATCCAGCTCGCTCGAGAACGACTGGATCACCGCGCCCTTCGCATCGAGAAAATCGAGCGTGGCCTTCTGGTTAGGCGAGGACAGGGTGTAGTACACCACCGCCCCGCTCGGCGGATTCTTGCCCACCGGGTGCTGCCGCGCATCCCCGCCGCCGAAGCCGCCGCCCCAGTTGACGCGATACGCCGCCCGCGGCTTGAAGAGGTGCATCGGCGCCTGTGCAATCGCGGGCGTCAACTGCCGCAGCGCCGACAGGTCATCCAGGATCCAGAACGACCGCCCATGCGTGGCCGCGACGAGATCGCCCTGCGTGATCTCGAGGTCGTGCACCGGCACCGGCGGCAGGTTGCGCTCGAGCGACTGCCAGTGCGACCCGTCGTCGAAGCTCACCCACACGCCGCGCTCGGTGCCCGCGTACAACAACCCGCGCCGCTCGGGATCTTCGCGAATCACACGCGTGAACTGCGTGCGGTCGATGCCGGCGTCGATGCGCGTCCACGTCTTCCCGTAGTCCGACGTCTTGTACAGGTACGGCTCGTCGTCGTCCAACTGATACCGGTTGGCCGCGACGTACGCCGTGCCCGTGGCGAAATGCGACGCATCGATGATCGAGATGCGCGTGAACGGCGGCAGGTCCTTGGGCGTGACGTTCGACCAGGTCTTTCCGTCGTCGCGCGTCACGTAAATGAGACCGTCGTCCGAGCCCGTCCAGATGACACCGCGCGTGACGGGCGATTCGGCGATCGCGAAGATGGTCGCGTAATACTCCACCGACGTCTGGTCCTTCGTGATCGGACCGCCGGACGCGCCTAACGTAGCCGGATCGTGGCGCGTCAGGTCGGGGCTCGCCGCCTCCCAGCTCTGACCGCCGTTGTGCGAGCGGAACAGCACCTGCGATCCCATGTACAGCGTGTTCGGATCGTGCGGCGAGATGAGAATCGGGAACGTCCACTGGAACCGGTACTTCAGATCCTCGGCCGAGTGGCCCATGGGGTTGTCGGGCCACGGGATGATGTCGCGCTCCTGTCCGCTCTTGAGATCCAGACGCGACAGGTACGCGTAGCTCCCGGCGTAGACGATGTTCGTGCTGTCCGGCCGCACCTGGATGTACCCGGATTCGCCGCCGCCGACCTCCTGCCACTCGGCCATCGGAATGCCGCCCGGCCACCGACTCGGTCCGCAGAGCGTCGAGTTGTCCTGCTGCGCGCCGCACACCTTGTACGGAAAATCGGTGGTGGTGGTCACGTGATAGAACTGCGCCGTGGCGAAGTCCTCGTCGGTCCACGCCTTGCCGCCATCGAACGTGACCGTGGCGCCGCCGTCGTTGGACTCGATCATCCGCTTGGGATCGTTAGGCGCGATCCACAGATCGTGGTTGTCGCCGTGCGGCACCTGGATCGGGGTGAACGTCTTGCCGCCGTCGGTCGACCGGAAGAACGACACGTTCACCACGTACACCGTGTTCGTGTCCTTCGGGTCGGCAAAGATCCGCGAGTAGTACCACGCGCGCTGCCTGAGCTTGCGCTCCTGGTTGGTGCGGGTCCACGTGGCGCCGCCATCGTCGGAGCGGAACACGCCGCCCGAATCCGATTCCACGATCGCGTACACGCGCTGCGGGTTGGCGGGCGAGACCGTGATGCCGATGTCGCCGATGATGCCCGACGGCAGTCCAGGGTTGTGCGTGAGCTCGGTCCAGTGCTCGCCGCCGTCGGTGGTCTTGAAGATGCCGCTGCCCTGGCCGCCGCTCACGAGCAGCCACGGCTTGCGCCCGGCCTGCCACATCGCGGCGTAGAGCGTGTTCGGATCGTTCGGATCCATCGCCAGGTCGCTCACGCCGGTGGAGTCGTTGCGGAAGAGCACCTTGCGCCACGTCTTCCCACCGTCGGTCGTTTTGTACACGCCGCGTTCAGGGTTGGGCGCCCACACATGGCCTAACGCACCGACGTAGACGACGTCCGGGTTGTGCGGATCGACGATCACGCGCGAGATCTGCCGGGTTGCCGTCAGGCCAACGGAATCCCACGTCTTGCCGGCGTCGGTGGTCTTCCACATCCCGTCGCCGTGCGACACGTTGCCGCGAATGTCGAACTCGCCCGCGCCGACATACACGATGTCGGGGTTCGATTCGCTGACGCCGATCGCGCCGATGGTCCCGCCGAAGTACTTGTCGGTGACCGGCAGCCAGCTGGCGCCGCCGTCCGTCGTCTTGAAGACTCCGCCCCCGGTGGTGCCGAACCAGAACTCGTACGGCCTCGCCGCCGAGCCGGCTACGGCCACGGACCGGCCGCCGCGATAGGGACCGATCTCGCGCCATTGCAGCGCGTGGAACATGGATGTGTCGTATGCCGTCGTCTGACCAAACGATGGGCCGGCGCGAAGCAGCAATGCGACCAGCGCCGCTGTCCACAAGCGTGCAGTGTTCACTCGAGTCCTCGGTAGTTGCGCGACGCGCCGATCTTACCGAGAGGACCGGGCAGAGGGAAGCCACTGAAGACGGACAACGCGCGGACACCGCCGGATTACGCATGGCGTCCGCTTCCGGTGTCGCTCAGACGCAGTTCACCTGCTCTTCCTTCACGTCCAGATCGATCGCCTCGGCGCGCGCCAGCGTCTCGAGCGCTTCGCGAAGCCGCGCCGGCGAGCCATGGCGCTCGGCAACGGTAATCACCATGCGCATGGCGAACAGGGGCGAGCCCGTCATGGGCGCGGATTCAGTGGACGTCTCGAGCTCGAGGATGTTGCCGCCGTGGGCGCGGACGACGTCGGTGAGCGCGTGGATGATGCCCTCGTGATCCATCGCGCTCGCGGTCACCACCCACGTCGGCGTCACCAGGGCTTCGGCCAGCGGCACGGCGCGGTCGCGCAAGCGTCGCACCGTCACGCGCAGGCCGTTGAGTCGCTCGAGCGAGGCCACGCCGGTTTCGATCTCCGCGATCTGGACCGGCGAACCGGAAACGAGAAACATGAGGCCGGCGAAACCGCCCAGCACGATCACGCGGCTGTCGTCGATGTTGCATCCGCGCTCGGCGATGAATCCGCTGAGCTCGGCCACGAGGCCGGGGCGGTCCTGTTCCGTTGCCGAGAGAATGAGGCGTTCGCGCGTGGCCATGACGACACTCCTTCGAGAGACGCTTCCGAACGGTACACTCAGCAAGCTCGAGGCGCCCTGACCGAACGGCGGGGGCTCGGCACTCAGGCCTAGGAAGACCGTTACGGGGCATTGTGCTTGACGGCGGCGCGACCTGCGCGTTCCCTTCCGTTTGAGGATCGTGTCGAGCCCCAGCCCCTAGCCCATTCAGCGTGCGCCGAGTTCTGCTGCTCGTATTCGTACTGGCCGGGTGTGGTGCGCCGGACAACAGTGGAAAGAAGGCGCCGCCGCCGGACAAGCCGTTCGTCCCGCCGACGCACGCGGCGAGCGTGCGCGGGTTCGAGCGACCGGTGGCCGCGGCGTACGATTCGGCCGACGACGTCTTCTTCGTCGCGAACCTCGGCGCGGATTCGGCGGGCGGGCACGACGCGTTCGTGAGCCGCGTGCATCCGGACGGGAGCATCGATTCGCTCCGCTTCATCGACAACGGCCGCGACGGCGCTCGGCTCGACGCGCCGCAGGGCCTCGCTCTGTTAGGCGACACCTTGTGGGTGGTGGACCGCGATGCGGTGCGCGCGTTCGACGTGCGCACGGGCGCGGCGGGGCCATCGATCAGCCTGGCGGGCCAGCACCCAATTGCGTTAGGCGGCGCGGCCGCGGGCCCGGACGGCGCGCTCTACGTCGCGGACCCGGGGCCGCTCGATCCGGCGCATCCGGCCGCCAATTCGTCCGGCGGCAATCGCGTGTTCCGCATCGGTCGCAACCACACCGTCTCGGTGGCGGTGGCGAGCGATTCGCTGAGGCGGCCGACCGATCTCGTGTGGGACAAGCGCGGGAAGCGGTTCATGATCGTGTCCTTCGGCAGCGGCAACATCCTCGCGTGGCACCCGGGCGACGCCGAGCCGCGCACGGTGGGCTATAACCGCGCGCAGATGGACGGCGCGGCGATGCTCCCGGACGGCCGTCTGCTCGTGACGAGCTGGAAGGATTCGTCGCTGACGATTCGCGACGGGGACCGGCTCACCGCGATCACCGGATTCCCGTTCGCGGCGCACGTTGGCGTCGACACGCGCCGCCTCCGTGTGGCCGTTCCACTGCCGACCAGGAATCGCGTGGACATCTGGGCCATCCCGCCCGCCGCGCCATGACTACCGCCTAACCGAATATGGCCAAGCCTCAGCTTCGTGGCGCGCTCGTCGCGCTCTGTCTCACCGCCGTCGCGTGCGGCGGCCATTCGGATCCCGTCACGCGCGATGCGCGCTCGCCCGACGACGCGCACCGCCGCCTGCCCACGGGCGTGGCGCTCGATCCGGCCGGCACCGCGACGCCGGTGGGCCAGATGCCGCTCGGGATGGTGCGCTCGCCCGATGGCACGCGGCTCGTCTTGCTGCTGTCCGGGTGGCGCGAGGAGGGCGTGCAAGTCGTGGATCGCGCGAGCGGCCGCGTGCTGCAGACGCTCGCCCAACCGTCGGCGTTCGTGGGCCTGGTGTTCGCGCCTAACGGTAAGGCGCTCTACGTGTCCGGCGCCGACGGCGACCTGGTGTACCGCTACGAGTGGGCGGGCGACACGGCGGTGCTGGCGGACAGTCTCGCGCTGGGTCCGCATCCGGCCCGCGGCCACGAGGGCGACCGTTATCCGGCCGGCCTCGCGGTCTCGCCCGACGGACAACGCTTGTACGTCGCGGAGAATCTCGACGATTCGCTGGCCGTCGTCGACCTGACGACCCGACGTGTGGAGCAGCGCCTGCCATCGGGCCGCTACCCGTACGCCGTGACCGTGACGCCCGATGGCGCCGTGTACGTGTCGTCGTGGGGCGCGAGCACCGTCTGGGCATACGCGGCCGGAGCCGACGGGCGCCTAACGGTATCGGATACGATCCGCGTGGCGAGGCATCCGTCGGCGATGGTCGCCACTCGCGACGGCACGCGCCTGTACGTCGTGTCCGCCACCACCGATCGCGTGAGCGTGGTCGACACGAAGCGCCGGGCCGTGGTGGGCGAGCTGCGCGACCCGCCGCCCGCGGGCCCGTCGGAGGGCAGCACGCCGAACGCGCTGGCGTTGTCTGACGACGGCCGCCGCCTCTTCGCCGCCGAGGCCGACGCGAACGCGGTGGCGGTGTTCGATGTGTCGTCGGATTCGGTGCTCGCCGACTCGGGCCGCGGCGCGCTGCTCGGCCGCATTCCGGTGGACTGGTATCCGTCGGCCATCCTGACGGCCGGCGACACGGTTCTGGTGGCGAACGGGAAAGGCGCCGGCACCGCGCCTAACCCGCGCGGCCCGTCGCCGCAGGTGCCGAGCGGCCGCGTGCCGCGCGAGTACACGTTAGGCCAACTCACCGGCACCCTGTCGACCATTCGGCTCACCGACGCGACGCGCGCCGGGCTCGCATCGTACACGGCGCGCGTCGCGCGCGCCAACCGCTGGGATGAGCCCGCGTCCAAGCGCGTCGCCAGCCACTATCCGCCGTTCACGCACGTCATCTACATCATCAAGGAAAACCGCACCTACGACCAGGTGTTCGGCGACCTCCCGCAGGCCGACGGCGACTCCTCGCTGCTCTTCTTTCCACGCCCCGTTTCGCCTAACCATCACGCGCTCGCCGAACGCTTCGGGGTCTTCGATCGGTTCTTCACCAATGCCGAAGTGAGCGCGCAGGGGCACAACTGGTCCACCGCCGCCTACTCGGGCGACTACATCGAGAAGACGGTGTCCGCGAACTACTCCGACCGCCGGCCGTACTACGACTACGAGGGTGGAAATCGCAACGAGCTCGCCGACGACGACGTGGCCTCGCCCTCGACGGGGTATCTCTGGGATGCCGCCCAACGCGCCGGCATCACGTTCCGCAACTACGGCGAGTTCGTGGTGAGCACGAGTGAGATGACCGGCCGGCACGATCTGCCCGAGTCGTACCGGGGCGACAAACCGTTCCTCGCAACGCACACCGATTCGGCGTTCCCCGGCTTCGATCTCGAGATTCGCGACCAGACGCGCGTCGACCGATGGCTCGACGAGCTCCGCGCGTTCGAGAAGAGCGGCGATCTTCCACGGTTGGAGATCGTGCGGCTGCCGAACGATCACACGTCCGGCGCCCGCGTGGGCATGCCCACGCCGCGCGCCGCGTTCGCCGACAACGACCTGGCTTTAGGCCGATTGGTGGAAGCCCTCTCGCGCTCTCGCTTCTGGCGCAGTACCGTTGTGTTCGTCGTCGAAGACGACGCGCAGAACGGACCCGATCATGTCGATTCGCACCGCGCGCCGTTCCTCATGATCAGCGCCTACAGTCACGCCGGCGTGGTGCACCGATTCGTGAACACCACGGATGTGATCGCCACCATCGCCGACATCCTGCACCTCGGTTCGCTATCGCAATTCGACTACTACGGCCGCCCGCTGCGGGGGCTGTTCACCGAGACGCCCGACCTGACGCCGTACGTCGCACAGGCTCCGGCGCAGCGGCTCGATGATCGCAATCTTGCGTCGGGTCCCGGTGCCAAGGCATCAGCCCGTCTCGATCTCGCTTTTGAGGACGAGTCGGACGACAACCTCTTCAACCACATTCTGTGGGACGTGCTCAAGGGACCGTCGGTTCCGTATCCAGGCACGACGCATCGAGGGATGGGTAAGGGCGTGCTGGCCTACTGAAGTCCCGCTGGACGCTGTACCCTTTCTCGGTTTCGCGGCGCCGATCGTCTCCGTCATCACCTTCCGGACCCCAGCGACCATTCCCTTGCGCTCATGACGCCCGCCCGCTGGCTTCTCGCGATCGTATCGTTTGCCGCGGCGATCGGGGTGTCGTTGTACATCGTGCTGACCAGTTGGCCGACGTCGGATCACACCGTCACGGTCAGTGTGGCGGCGCACGGCGTACTCTTGGGGGTCGCGCTGCTCGAGCTCGGC
>DASYXE010000553.1:0-4626 GCA_035935375.1 Gemmatimonadaceae bacterium
CGGCTCGACCTCGGCGCGATGCGGCACGCGCTCACCGCCGCGCAGCGTGTTCATGTACTCCATCATCGCCGCGATCGCGGTGTTGTAGCCTAACCGGCTCGTGTCCTCCGTCACCTTGCGGATCGTCCGGTGCAGCTTGCGCATCACGGCCCCATCCGGCGCGCCGTCGGCCCGCATCTCGTGCGCCGATGCCCAGAGCCGGTCCAGAAACCGCCGCATGCCCGAGATGCCGCTGTCCCGAAAATCCCCGCCTTCCTCGAGCGGTCCCATGTACATGAGATAGAGGCGCAGCGTGTCCGCGCCCCAACGCTCGATGTACTCGTCGGGGTTCACCACGTTGCCCTTGGTCTTGGACATCTTCGCGCCGTTGCGAATGAGAAGCCCGTGCGCGCGGAACCGCTTGAACGGCTCCTCGAAGTCCAGGTACCCCATGTCGTGCAGCACCATCGTGATGAACCGCGAGTACAGCAGGTGCAGCACCGCGTGCTCGTTGCCGCCGATGTAGATGTCGACCGGCAGCCAGCGCTTCGTGCGCTCGGCGTCGAACGGACGGTCGGCGAACTCGGTGCTCGGGTAGCGGAGGAAATACCACGCGCTGTCCAGGAACGTGTCCGAGACGTCGGTCTCGCGGCGCGCCATCTTGCCGCATTCGGGACACGGCACGCGATACCACTCTTCGTGCCGGGCTAACGGAGAAACGCCGCTGTCGTCGGGCCGGAAATCCGCGATCGGCGGCAGCAGCACCGGCAGATCCTTCTCCGGCACGGCCTGCATGCCGCACGAGTCGCAGTAGATGATCGGGATCGGCGGACCCCAGTAGCGCTGTCGTGAGATCGTCCAGTCGTGCAGCCGATACGTCACCGTCGGCTTCGCATGGCCGCGCTCGCCTAACCACGCGACGATGCGCGCTTTCGCCTCGTCGGTCGTCAGCCCATCGAACGGCGGCGAATTGACCACACGGCCGCCTTCGTTGTCGGTATACGCGTCGGCAAGCGGCGTCGACGCATCCTCGCCGGGACCCGCCACGACGCGCACGATCGGCAGCCCGAACGCGCGCGCGAATGCGAAATCGCGCTCATCGTGCCCGGGCACCGCCATGATCGCGCCCGTGCCGTACTCCATGAGCACGTAGTCCGCGACCCAAATCGGCACGCGCGAGCCGGTCGCCGGGTTCACCGCGTAGCCGCCCGTGAACACGCCGGTCTTTTCGCGATCGCCCACCTTGCGCGCCACGAGATCGCGCTGTGTCGCGCGGTCGACGTACGCGCGCACGGCCTCGCGCTGCGACGCCGACGTGACGGCGTCGACGAACGGATGCTCGGGCGCGAGCACGACGTACGTCGCGCCGAAAATGGTGTCCGGACGCGTCGTGAACACGCGAATCGATGCACCCGATCCCGCCACCGCAAACCCGACCTCGGCCCCCTCCGACCGGCCGATCCAGTTCCGTTGGGCCGTCGTGGTCGTGTCCGACCAATCGATCCAGTCGAGATTGGCCAGAAGCCGCGGCGCGTACGCGGTGATCCGGAAAAACCACTGCTCGAGGAAGCGCTGTTCGACGGTCGTGCCGCACCGCTCGCACGCGCCGTTCACCACCTGCTCGTTGGCCAGCACCGTCTTGCACGACGGACACCAGTTCACCGCTGCCTTACCGCGGTAGGCAAGGCCCCGCTCCAGCAGCTGCAGGAAAATCCACTGCGTCCACTTGTAGTAAGCCGGATCGGTCGTCGACAGCTCGTGCGACCAATCGACCATGAGGCCGACACGGCGGAGTTGACGCCGGAAGTTCTCGATGTTGCGTGGGATCAGCTCCATCGGGTGGATGCCGACCTTCAGCGCATAGTTCTCCGAGTGAATGCCGAACGCGTCGAAGCCGATCGGCTCGAACACCGTGTGTCCCTGGAGCCGCTGGAATCGTCCATGGATGTCGTTGCCCGTGAACGCAAACACGTTGCCGATGTGCAAGCCTTCGGCAGACGGGTACGGGAACATCATCAGCTGGTAGAACGGACGCTCCGGGCGGTCGAGATCCGGCGAGTTGGTTCGGTCGGCGCGCCACCGCTCCTGCCACTTTCGTTCGACGGCGCTCGGATCGTAACTCGCGTGGCTCGCGGCCGTGGAGTTCGGTGTGGACGAAGTCATAGCGAAATCTAGCCTTATGGACATCGCACACAAGCGCGCGACACTCGACGCCGACACCATCGCACTGGGACGCAGCGTGCGTTCGGTGCAGCGTCGCATCGTCGCCGGCGGCGGAACGCTCGCGCTGCTGGTCGTCGCCGCGTTCGCGCTCATCGCCGATCACTGGATCAGAGCGACGCTCGTCGGCCAGCCGCTCGACCGCATTCGCGATGCCGAGACCTCGATCCTGCTCGGCGCCGCGATGATGCTGGGGATCGTCGAGCTCGCGCTCATCTACCTCAGCCGCTATGTGTCGCGCCGCGTCACCGAGCCCGCGGGCCTGCTCGCTGAAGCGGCCGAGCGCGTCGCGGCCGGCGATCTCGCCGTCGACATCGCGCCGATCGGCGAGGACGACGAGCTCGGTCGGTTGGGCCGGGCCACGGGCGGCATGATCGCCGAGCTCCGACGCCTCGTGCGCATCCTGCGCGAGTCGGCCCAACAGAGCGCTGCGCAATCGGCGGAAATCACCGCTGGCACCGAGCAGATGTCGACGGCCGCGGGCGAGATGGCGCATACGTCGAGCGAGCTGAGCGCTCAGGCGGCGGAGATGGCACAATCGATCGCGCGCACAGCAACCGACGCGACGATGTTGTCCGGCATCGCGGACCAACTCTCGGCCGGCGCCCATGAGGGCGTGGAGCGCAACGACGCGCTCCGCGCCCTCGCGCGCGCCAACCGGTCGGGCCTCGACACGAGCGAGGCCGCGTTAGGCACCCTCGCCGCCGAGGCCGAATCCTCTGCCGCCGCGGCCGCCGACCTCGTGGACGCGTTCGAGCAGATTCGCTCGTTCGTCACCCTCGTCCGGCGGATGGCGCGGCAATCGAAGCTGCTCGCGCTCAACGCTTCCATGGAAGCGGCACGCGCCGGCGAACAGGGCGAAGGCTTCGCGGTCGTGGCCAGCGAGATTCGCAAACTCTCGGCGAATTCGAACGCCGCCGCCGAGCGCACCGAAGAAATGGTGATGTCGCTGCTCGACAAGGTCGAAGCATCGCGCGAGTCGAGCCGTCGGACCGCGTCCACAGTCGCCACCGTCCGCCAGGCGACGGAGCAAGCACTCGCCTCGTTCGCCGAAGTCGAGCGTGCCGTGGCCGAGGCCGAAGGTTGGACGCACGCCATCGAGCAAGCCGCCAATCAGTCCCGCGAGCTCGTCGCCGAGTCCACCATACGCCTCGAGCATCTCGCGCGCGGCACCGAGTCGTTCGCCGCGGCCATGGAACAGGTTGCCGCGTCAACCGAGCAACAGAGCGCCGGTGCGCAGGAGATCGCCGCCGCCTCGGCTGCGTTGGCCGACGCATCGCGCAAGCTCCTGGCGCAAATCTCGGCGTTCCGTCTCGACGAGATTCTGCTGCCGCCCGAGCCGGTGCGGCGCCGCAGCAGCGGCGTGGTCGTGCAACCCGCTCTCGACGTCGCACCCTCCCCCGCATAAACCGACGCGGCTGTTGGCCGCGCGCGACGACGCATAACTTCCTCGCGGTTCTTCCACCCGCGAGCCCACATGCGCGTCACTTCCATCGTCGGTCTACTCGTGATCGGACTTGCGCCCGCGATCGCGGCGCAGTCGCGGCCCCATTTTCATCACCTTGCGGCGACGCCCGAGACCGTCGCGTGGGGCTACTACAGCGCCGCGGCGAAGCCGGTGTTGCGCGTGCAGTCGGGCGACACGGTCGAGGTGGAAACGCTGATCACCAACTCGCCACAAGGGTTGGAGCGCGCGGGGCTTCCGCCTAACGAAGTGCAGCAGTCGCTGCGCGACATCACGACCAAGGTGACCGACAAGGGCCCCGGCGGACACATCCTGACCGGCCCCATCTACATCGAGGGCGCCGCGCCGGGCGACGTGCTCGAGGTGCGCATCCTCGGCATCTCATTCCCGATCGCGTATGCGTACAACGGGTGCAGCGGATTCCTGCCCGAGAACTGCGGGCAGCCGCGGCACATGCAAATCATTCCGCTCGACACGGCACGCATGATCGCGACCGTGGACTCGACGATCCAGGTTCCGATGCATCCGTTCTTCGGGAGCATCGGCGACGCGCCGCCGCCCGACTCGGGGCGTCTGTCGAGCAACCCGCCCGGGACGCACGCGGGCAACATGGACAACCGGTCGCTCACAGTGGGCACGACGCTCTACATCCCGGTGCACGTGGCGGGCGCGCTGCTCGAAATCGGCGACGGTCACGCCGGCCAGGGCGATGGCGAGGTGGATCAAACGGCGATCGAGACGTCGCTCACCGGGCGCGTGCAGGTGATCGTGCGGAAGGATCTGCACTTCACGTGGCCGCGCGCCGAGACGCCCACCGATCTCATGACGATGGGCATGGACAAGGATCTCACGCAGGCGACGCGGGTCGCGGTCCAGAACATGGTCGATTTGTTGGGCGAGCAGTTAGGCCTGCCCAAGGACAAGGCCTACGCGCTGGCGAGTGTCGCCGCGGACCTCAAGAT
>DASYXE010000554.1:0-10060 GCA_035935375.1 Gemmatimonadaceae bacterium
AACACCATCAATGGTCTGCTCGACGGGAGTGCCATACGCGCGAGCCTCGGCGATTCGAGACTCTCCACCCAGAGACAACTGAGGTCCTTCCACCCCTCAGGCGGCGTCGCCGCCGCTTCCCGCAGCGCAGCGCTTCCCCAAGCGAGCGCCAGCGAGCGCTTCCCCATTCCCTGCGATCCAGAATTCAGACGATCCACTATTAAGTAAATTGACGTCCCGCCAGCCGGGCCCTACAGTTGCGTCGCCCTCACGTCGGGCGTCGAAACGGGGAACCCCCACTCGAGCGCGCCATGCAGATCACCGTCCACGACGAGAACCGGCTGGTGCTGCACCAGGGGCCCTGGGGCTTGCGGGCCATGGGCGTCCTGTTCGCTGCGTTAGGCAGCCTGATGCTCTGGTACATTACCCACGGGCATCTCGGCGAGCACAATGCCTGGGTCGCCGTCGTGGTAGGCGGCGTGTTCGCCATCGTCGGTATCGCGATGATGGCCTTGGCGGGAGACCTGCTCTGCACGTTCGACAAAGGCACCCGCACCGTCACCATCCGACATCGCCGCCTCGTCCATCCAGGTACCGAAACCTACAATTGGTCGGACATCCAGGACGCGGCGCTCGAAAAGACGATGATGCAAACGAGCCGGAGCGGCCATCAGGAGCCGACGTATCGGCCCGTCTTCGTGATGACGAACGGGACGCGCGCGGCGTGGACGCCGCTCTATACCAACGCGCTCAAACAACAAGCCAATTGCGTGGCGGCCGTGCGCGCATTCACGGGATGGCACGCGATGGCCGGCGACGCGCAAATCGCAGATACCGCTGCCATACAACAGGCCGCGACCGGAAGCCGCACGGTGCGCCGGTTTCTGTTCCCGTTCCTCGGCATCTTCGTGGCGGCCGGCGTCTTCCTCTACGCACAGCAGGTGCGGCGCTATCTCACCTGGGTACCGGTGCGGGCCCGCATCACGAAGACCGATCTCGCGACCTCCAGTGACGACAAGGGCACGACGTATCGGCCGGTAATCTGGTACGCGTACCATCGCCCGGGCGGCGACATCGTGTTGGCTACCGGGACCACGATCCTCACGGAGTCGAGCAGTTACAGTTGGGCGAACGGGATCCGCCAAGGGTATCGCGTCGGTGACAGCGTCACCGCGTACATCAACCCGGCGAGTCCCAGCCAGGGCTTCTTGCGGCGCCAGCTCTCCTGGTTTCCGCTCGTGTTCGTCGCCTTGCCCCTGCTCCTGGGCGCCTTTCTGAGCTACGCGTTCAAGGACCTGCAGAAAGGCCTAACGCTCGTCGCGGCCGAGCACGTGCCGATGCTCAACGCCCCGAGCATGGGCATGCAGAGTTTGACGCCGGATCAAGCCGCCCACATCGCCTGAGGCCCACCTGCCTCAACGCGCACGGATGGCACGCTGGGCGGTCGCTCTCGTTGCGTCCCCTCACGTGGGGGCGTCGAAACGCGGAACTCCCACGCAAGCGCACCATGCAGATCACCGTCCATGACGAGAACCGGCTGGTGCTGCACCAGGGACCCTGGGGCCTGCGGGCCATGGGCGTCCTGTTTGCTGCGTTAGGTTTCGGCACCCTCTGGTACATCACGCACGGCCACCTGGGCGAGCACAACGCGTGGGTGGCCGTCGTGGTGGGTGCGTCGTTCGGGTTTGCGGGTCTGGCGATGGCCATGCTGGCCGCCGACCTCCTCTGCACCTTCGACAAGGCCGCGCGCTCGGTCACAGTCGAGCACCGACGCCTCGTGAAACCCGACACGAACACGTACGCCTGGTCCGACATTTCGGACGCCGCGCTCGAGAAGACGATGATGAGCTCCGGCAACGGCAACCAGCTGACGCCGGTCTATCGCCCCGTGTTCGTGATGAAAGACGGGACGCGCACGCCCTGGACGGCCGTGTACACCGGAGATCTCACACGCCAGGGCAACTGCGTCGCGGCGGTGCGGGCATTCACCGGTTGGCACGCGCTGCCCGACCAACAGCGCGACGCAGACGTCGCTGCCGTCCAACGTGCCGCGTCCGGAGCCCGCAAGACGCGCAGGATACTGTTCTCGACCATCGGGCTCTTCGTGGTGGCCGGCCTCTGGGTGTCTGTCCAGCAGGTGCGCCACTATCTCACGTGGCAGCCCGTGCGCGCGCGCATCACGAGCACCGACGTAACCAGCTCCACCGATCAGGACGGCGGCACGAGCTATCGCCCGGTGGTGTGGTACGCGTACCGCCGCCCCCAAGGCGACATCGTGCTGGCCACCGGCGCCACCATTCTCACGATGTCGAGCAGCTACGCCTGGGCGGAAGAAATCCGCCGGCAATTTGCGGTGGGCGACAGCGTCACCGCGTATATCAATCCGGCCAGCCCCAGCCAGGGCTTCTTGATCCGGCAGCTGTCGTGGCTTCCCCTCGTCTTCATCGCCATCCCGCTGCTCATGGGCGCCCTCGCCGCCCACGCCTTGCAGTACGCGCAGCGAGGCCTAACGCTCGCCGGCGCCGAGCGCGTGCCCATCCTGGACGACACCGGCCTGGGGGCGCCCACGCCGTCGGCGGCGGCGCATCTCGGCGGCGCCCCGACCACAGGCGTTCGACGTTAGGCGCGTGAACCGCGCGCGGCGTTACCGCCAGACGCCGGTGATCCCCGTCTTCCCGCACGCGTTGGCGAGGCACGGCAGTCCGTAGATCTGCTCGACGGTGCGCAGCACGTCGTCGTGATCGATGTGCTGATCGTACCGGCCCGGCTTGATCATGGGCCCGATGAGCAGCGTCGCGATGTGGTTCGTCCCCTCCGCGTCCGGCGCGGCTTCGTCCCACGTGATGATGAGTAATCCGTCGTGCGCGGCGTTCCACGCAATGATGGCCGGCAGGTGCTGCTTCATCCACGTGTCGCCCACGGTGGTGCTGCAGTCGTGCATGTCGTTGCACATGTTCGGCACCACCATCGCCAGGGACGCCGGCGCCCATTGGTACGGCTGGTTGAGCGCGGCCGGCACGTTGGTGAAGTCCACCCACGGGTTGTGCTTCCGGCGGTACAATCCCTTGGTCCCCTCGCACCCCGAGAACCCTGCGTTAGGCAACGACTCGGCGAACCCGCGGAAGGTGAGATGTGCCGCGAGCAGCTGCGTCGCGATGTTGGGCGCGCCCGACGTCACCGGGCACTCGTCGCCCACCACGCCCTGCACGCCGCCGGAGAACAGCTCGACGTAGTTGGGCTCGCTCGGATGTGCCGTCGCGTGGCTGTTGGTCATCACCGCGGCCTGCGGGACGAGCGACGCGTTGAGATACGGCGCGTCCTTGGCGCCCACGATGGCGGAGAAGTCGCGATTCTCGAAAATCACGATCGTGACCGCTTTGGCGTGCGGGGCGGCCGCGGGCGGCGCCGCCTGGGCTCCCGCCACGCCGGCAATCAAGACGACCGCCAGACAGGTGATGGATCGATGAATTGGAGTCGAATACGTCATGATCCGTCTCTCGAGGGTGGCATCCGCGCCGACGCGATGAGTATGTAATGACGATGACAGGTTCGACCGAATATCATATACGCGTGCGCGCGTTCCGGACATGAATCACAAGGCCCTCCTGGGCTCGGCCCTGCAGGCGCTGCTTCGCAACAAGATGCGAAGCGTGCTCACGGTGCTCGGGATTACGATCGGCATTGCCGCGGTGATCTGCGTCGTGGCCATTGGCAAGGCCGGGCAGACACGCGTCCAGGAGCAGATGAACAACCTGGGCGACAACCTCGTTTGGGTCGAGGCCGGCGGCCGGGCGGTGAACGGCGTCCGCACCGGCACGCACGGCGTGCCCTCGCTCACCGTGGCCGACGCGCAGGCCATCGCCCGCCAGGTGCCGCTCATCACGCGCGTCTCGCCTAACGTGGACGGATCGATCCAGGTGGTATACGGCAATCAGAACTGGTACACGCACTTTCGCGGCGTCGCGCCGTCGTTCTTCGACATCAAGCGCTGGCCGACGGCGAGCGGCGCGATCTTCACCAACGATGACGTCGACCGCGCCGCCGACGTGTGCGTCATCGGCCGCACGGTTCGCGATCAGCTGTTCGGCGCCGAAGACCCGCTCTCCAAGGTGGTGCGCGTGAACGGGCTCCCGTGTCGCGTCGTGGCCACGTTGCAGCCCAAAGGGTTGTCGGCATCGGGACAGGACCAGGATGACCTCGTTGTCCTCCCGTATACGACGGTGATGAAGAAGATCAGCGGCAACGATTGGCTCGATGACATTCTCTGCTCGGCAACGTCGCAGTCCGCGGTGCGCCTGGCCGGCGACCAGGCCGCCGCGGTGCTGCGCGACCGCCATCACCTGCGCGGCGACGAGGACGACGACTTCAACATCCGCCATCCCGAGGATGTCATTCAGGCGCAGATGGAGGCGAGTCACACGATGACCATGTTGTTGGTGGCCATCGCGTCGATCTCGCTGCTCGTCGGCGGCATTGGGATCATGAACGTGATGCTCGTATCCGTGACGGAACGCACGAGGGAGATCGGCGTCCGCGTCGCCGTCGGCGCGACGGAAGATGCCATTCAACTGCAGTTCCTGGGCGAATCGGTGATGCTGAGTCTCGTGGGCGGCGGCGCCGGTGTGATGCTCGGCATCGTGGCGTCGTTCACCGTTGGGCAGGCGCTGGGCTGGCCCATGCAGTTGTCGCCCGAAGGGATCGTCCTGGCCGCGCTGTTTTCCGCCGCGGTGGGCGTGTTCTTCGGATACTATCCGGCTCGGAAAGCGTCGCGGCTGGATCCGATCGAGGCCCTGCGGTATGAGTGAGCCCATAGCACCCACGCCGGCGCCGGTGCCCTGGTGGCGCCGCCGCGCGGCCATTGCGTTAGGCATCCTCCTCGCGCTCTGCATCGTGGCCGTCATTGGACTGCGCGGCGGCTCGCGCCTCCAGTACTTCACCGCCGAGGTGACGCGCGGCGACATCCGAGACGTGGTCGACGTGACCGGGACGCTCAATGCGGTGCGAACCGTTCAGGTCGGATCGCAGGTGTCGGGTACCATCGCCAAGCTCAACGCCGATTTCAATTCGCGCGTGCACGAAGGCGAGGTCGTGGCCGAGATCGACCCACGCCTGTTGCAGGGCGCGCTGCTGCAGGCCAACGCCGACCTCGCCAATGCGCGCGCCGGAGTGACCGCGGCGCGGGCCACCGTCGACAAGCTGCGTGCCTCGCTCGTGCAAACCAAGGCGGACTACGATCGCGCCGTGCAGCTCGCGCAGGGCGGCGCGATGACGCAGTCAGAGCTCGACCTCGCCACCGCGAACTACAACGGCGCCAAAGCATCGGTCGACGGCGCCGTTGCCAACGTCGCGCAAGCGGAGGCGGCGGTGAGTCAGAAGGAAGCGGCAGTCACGCTCGCCAAGACCAACCTGTCGTATACGGTCATTCGATCGCCCATCGACGGCGTGGTCGTGTCGCGCAACGTGGACGTCGGGCAGACGGTAGCGGCCTCGCTCCAGGCGCCGACGATCTTCACGATCGCGCAGGACCTGACGCAGATGCAGGTCTACGCCAAGATGGACGAGTCGGATGTCGGACGCATCAAGGTCGGCCAGCACGTCACCTTTCAGGTGGATGCGTTCCCGAAGGACACCTTCCCGGGCGTCCTCGAGCAGATGCGGATGAACGCCACGACGGTGCAGAACGTCGTGACGTACGACGCGATCATCGACTGCGCCAATCCGGATGGCAAGCTGTTCCCCGGCATGACCGCATACGTGACGATTCCGGTCGCCAGCGCGCGCAACGTCGTGCGTGTGTCTAACGGAGCGCTCCGCTATCGGCCGCCGCTGCCGCCGGAGCAGATCCGCTCGCTGTACGCGAAGTACGGCATCGCCGCCGACAGCGCGCCGGTGGTCGCCGCCGGCGGCGACGAGGCGCGGCATTCCATCGCCGCCGCCGGCCCCGCCGCGCGCGCGCACGACGCGACGGCCGTGGTCTGGAAGCGGCTGGCCGACGGATCGATCGCCCCGGTCGAGCTCGCGTTGGGCATTACCGACCACGCAGTGACGGAGGTGACGTCGGTGATCAGCGGATCGCTCGGGCCCGGCGACGTCGTCATCACGGGCTCGCTGTCCACGAGCACGCCGCCTCCATCGGGCGCACCTTCCGTTAGGCGCTGAGCGTGGTGGCCGGCCTCCGCGCGCGCGACGACGCCGCCGTCTTGCGCGTGCTCGACGTCCACAAGTACTACAACCTCGGCGAGACGCGCGTCCACGCGTTGCGTGGCGTGAGCCTCGAGGTCGAGCCGGGCGGCTTCGTTGCCGTCATGGGAGCGAGCGGCAGCGGCAAATCGACGCTCATGAATATCCTCGGCTGCCTCGACCGCCCCAGCAGCGGGCAGGACCTCCTGGACGGCACCGATGTCTCGCAACTCGACAAGCGCGCGCTGGCCGAGATCCGGAATCGCAGGCTCGGCTTCGTATTTCAGGGATTCAACCTGCTCGCGCGCACCACGGCCCTCGAGAACATCCTGCTGCCCACGCTCTACACGAAAATCGACCAGCCGGAACGGACGCGCCGTGCGGCAGAAGCCTTGTCGTTGGTGAGTCTCCAGGACCGCGCGGACCATTTTCCGTCGCAAATGTCCGGAGGACAGCAGCAGCGCGTGGCCATCGCACGGGCGCTGGTCAATCAGCCGGCGGTTCTCCTGGCCGACGAACCCACCGGCAACCTCGACAGCCGCACCTCGGTCGAGATCATGCAGGTCTTCCAGGAATTGAACGACACGGGACTCACGATCGTCATGGTGACGCACGAGCCCGACATCGCGCAGTTCGCGAAGCGCATGATCGTGTTCCGCGATGGCCGCATCCGCACCGACACGCCGGTGGCGGATCGGCCACGGGCCCGGGCCGTGCTGACGACGATGCCCACGCTCGACGACTAGTGAGGTGCGTCAGATTATGAGAGTGGAGGTATGGGGAATGGGGAAGCGCTCGCTGGCGCTCGCTTGGGGAAGCGCTGCGCTGGGGGAAGCGGCGGCGTCGCCGCCTGAGGGGTGGAACAACATCAATGGTCTGCACGACGTGAGTGCCATCCGCGCGAACCTCGGTGATTCGAGACTCTCCACCCAGGGACAACTGATGTTCGTCCACCCCTCAGGCGGCGTCGCCGCCGCTTCCCTCAGCGCAGCGCTTCCCCAAGCGAGCGCCAGCGAGCGCTTCCCCATTCCCCATCTCCACTATCATAATTTTCTGCCGCACCTCACGAGGTCGTCAGTGTAAGTCCTTCGGCGGCCGCCAGCACCTCGAGTGAGGCGCCGCGGCGGGCAACGAGCGCGCGACACTCCGCCACGCGCTCGTCGATTTCCGCATCGGACCGCTCGGGGTTGTGATGGTACAGCACCAAGCGGCCGACGCCGGCATCGAGCGCCAACTGGACGACGTCATGGTAATGCGAGTGTCCCCACCCGCGGTGCTGCTCGTATTCTTCGCGCGTGTACATCGCGTCGTGTACCAGAATCGACGCGCCGCGCGCGAAGGCAACGAGCCGCGCACGCCAATCGGCCGGCGAATCGTACGCGACCGCGTCGCCCAGCTCGTTGTCCGAGATGTAGACGAGGCCCGCCCGCCGAGCGTTTCCCGTGCGCATGCGGTAGGCGAGCGCGCCGCCCGGGTGGCGTACCGAATAGACGTCCAAGGCATAGTCCGCGTCCGCGTGTCCGCCGGCGAGCGCGCGAAACTCGACCGTCGCGCCGAGCTTGTCGAACGTGACGGGGAACACCGTGGCCGACATCTGCTCGCGCACGGCGCGCGCGACGTGCTCGGCGTCCGAGGCGGCGCTCCAGATGCGGAAATGGTTGCCCGGGCGGAAAATCGGCGCGAAGAACGGGAGGCCCTGGATGTGGTCCCAATGGGCGTGGCTCAGAAAGATGTCGCCGGTGATACGCGCGCCCTGCGCCTGCTCGACCAGGCATTTGCCTAATGGACGGATCCCGGTGCCGGCGTCGAGGATCACCAGCGCGCCCGATGCGGTGCGCACTTCGACGCACGGCGTGTTGCCGCCGTAGCGCACCGTCGCGCCGCCCGGCGTCGGAATGGATCCGCGCGTGCCCCAGAACCGAAGCGTGAGACTCATCGTGTTGCGTTAGACGATGCGACAATGTCGCGCGCCACGGCGTCGCCGGGGGAGGGGCGCGGTCACCCGCGGTGCGTGATGCGCATCACACCCTGAGTTGCGCCAACCGTTCCAGCCCCGTCCGGTTGGCGATGCTGATCTGGCGTCGTTGGACCGAGATGAGCCCGTTGTCCTGGAACTCCCGCATCGCGCGCGAGACCGTTTCGCGACTCGCCCCGATCATCTGGGCGATGGTTTGGTGCGTGAGGCGCTTCTCGATCGTCGCGCCGCCGCTCTCGGCGGCGGCGTCGAGGAGGAGACGCGCGATGCGGCCGTCCACATCCAGGAGTACGAGGCTGCCGATCTGCTCATCGGCTCGGCGGAGGCGGCGCGAAATCTCGACCAGCAGCGCCCACGCCACCCGCGGCGATTCCTCGACGCGCCGGCGGAAATCTTCACGGCGCAACACGATCAGTTGGGCATCGTCCATCGCGATGACGTGCGCCGAGCGCGGATGCCCGTCGATGAGCGAGAGCTCGCCGAAGTGGTCGCCGACGGTGAGAATGCCGAGGATGACCTCGCGGCCGTCCTCGCCGATGAGCACGACTTTCACGCGCCCGTTCTTGACGAGAAAGAGCGAATCGCCGGGGTCGTCTTCGAACAGAATGACGCTGCCTTTGGGATACGACCGCTCGCGCGTCATGTCGGCGAAGCGTGTGATCTCGGCCGGATCGAGGCCGCTCAGCAGCGGGACGGAAGCGAGAAAGCCGGACGTGTCCACGGGCAGGAGTGGGTGGCTCAGCGCGCGCTGATGGTGAAGGACGCCTCGAGCTTGTTGACGGAAATCGTGCTCGGTCCGGTGTCGAGTCGGCCCAGCTCGCCTCCGATCGCGGGATGCAGCTCGAGCGGTCCGGTCTGCCAGGTGAATCCCACGTCGGCGCCGCCGCTCACGATGCCGGCGGTGGGGAGGGAGGTGTCCACCGAGAGGCCGGTATGCCACCGGCCGCGGAGGCCGGCCACGAAGGCCGTCCGCGGGCCTAACGGAATGGTCCCGGTGGTGCCGAAGTCGAGCTCGTTGCCGTCGGTGCCGTCGACACGTGCGTCGTCGCGCGAATATTTCATGCGATAGCGGTCGAACGCAAACACCGTGAGCTCGCGGAACGACCCGGCAGCCGCACGGAGCTGCCACTCGCCGGTGAACATCGGGCCGAGCGTGATCGGGGCGGGCGGCGTGCCACCGGCGGTGAGGCCGACGCGATCCTGCGTGTAGAACGTCGATGCGAGGCTCATGCTCATCGCGCTCTGACCCACGAGGCCGTCGGTGCCGACGGAGAGGCGGATGGCCTGGCCGGGCCGCAGCTCGAAGTCGCCGGAGCCGAGTCCTAACGCTTGCGCCTGGGCTGGTGTGTACTGGCCGCGGTACTCGTACGAGGCCCCGACTCCCCACGACCACGTGCCGGCGCGCATCGTGTACACGAGCCCCGTGGTGCCGCCCCATCCCGTGCCCAACACCGGCGTTTGATATCGCAGCGCCGGGGTGCCGAGCACTTCCAGCACGCCTAACTGTTCGGAGTTGAGTGTCGTGCGGCCGGTGGGGACGTTGACGCCGATGGTCGCGAGGAGCGCGTCGCCGGCGAGACGGAAGGCGCCGCGCACGTACGTGTCGGTGACGCCGTCCAAGCTCTGCGTGGGCGCGCCGGCGCCGCGCAGCGTGACGGAGCCGTGCATGTAGGCGGTGTAGACATCCAGCGCCACCGGTCCAACGGGGACGTAGGCCGTGATGGGCACCGTCCACTCGCTGGCGCGCTCGACGCTCGTGGCGCTGCTGGTCGCGTCGGTGCAGCATGCGAAGTGCCATTGCTCGAACGTGACGCCGCTCTGCGCGCCCCACGTGCCGCCTAACGGAGCTTGCGCCCGGACCGCCGGCGCGGCCAGCGCAAGGGCGAACACCGCCGCCGCTGCCGGAGCGCACCGCCGGGCCACCTG